>NZ_CP085224.1:800000-962500 GCF_044803115.1 Caenispirillum salinarum
CATCGCCCAGGCCATGCTGGACACGGTGAAGGACGGGCTGCGCGGCGGCGCCCCCGTTCACAGCCGCGCCGTCACCGCCTATATCCGGGAAGGCGACATCGCCGAGCCGCTGGGCGCCATCCAGGATCGCTTCCCGGCGGTGGAAATCGGCAGCTATCCCTTCGTGCGCGGGGAGCGCCTGGGCACCTCGGTCGTCGCCCGCTGCACCGACGCCACCCTTGCCGAGGCCGTGGTGGCGGAAGTGGCGAACGCCATGCGCGCCGCCGGGGCGGAGCCAAACGACGCGGAAGGCTTCGATCCGCAGAGCGGCGCGGTGGCGGCCTTCCACGACGGCGACGAAAGCTGAGGCCGACGGCGACCGGCAAATCGCAATGACGAAGGACGCGCGGGCGGCCTAGGCTGCCGGTGCCATCAGCCACCGTCGGGACCGACGAGGACGCATCCCATGCCCCTGAAACCCCATGAACGCCACGTGCTCGACTTCCTGCTCAAGCACCTGCTCTACGGCACCTTCGGCGGGTTCCTGTTCGGCGGCCTGGTCCTTGCGACGGACCTGGGCGGCATCCGGACGCTCGCCTGGAACAGCGACAACACAGTCCTCTACATGATCCTGCTGTTCTTCGGGCTGTTCGTCACCTTCGGCTCGGTGGGCATGGGCATCGGGATCATGAGCCTGGGCGAAGACAAGAACTGAACGCCCGCGCCCGCGCCGCGCTCTCCGGCAGGGGGCGCGGGCGTCATGCCAGTTCAAGCTGGTCGCGCCGCAGGCGTGGTTCGTCGCGGGTGGCGGGGCCGGCGCCGCCGGGCATGATCCGCCACGCCCGTTCGTTGGGCGCGCGCCTGCGCCACGCCATGTCCTCGGCCCGCACGCCGGCCAGCACGGCACGGACGTCGGTCACCACTTCGTCCCGCAGGCGGTAGTACTGGTGCCGGCCGTGGGTGAGCCGGGTCCAGTCCACCTCCGAGCAGTCCACCAGCTTTACCTTGCGCGGCAGTCCGGTCAGCACCCGCGGACCGGTGGTGCCCAGGCGGTCGACATTGCCCTTGGTCACGTCGCTGATGGTCAGCGCCCGGTCGTTCTCGCTGTAGTACACCAGCACCTGCCGGCAGATTTCCGGCAGCAGGCCCAGCTTGGTGTCGTGCTCGAAGGCGTCCTCGTCCTCGTCGGCTGCCATGAGGAAGACCGTGTCCAGCAGGCGCGGCAGCGGCGCCCCCTCCAGTTCCTTGCGCACCGACCGCAGGGCATGACGCAGGGCGTAGTTGCCCATGCTGTGGGCCACCAGGTGGATGCGCTGGTTGCAGAAGCCGTCCGGCGGCTGTCCCGTCTGCTCCGGCAGTGCCATGAGATAGCGGCGGAGCTTGAGGAAGGCGCGGGCCATGGCGACGCCCGACATGCTGGCGTCGATCCGGTCGCGGCCGTAGGCCTGGAATTCCGTCGTGCCGTCGGACGGCCAGGAAAACACGAACATGTTGAGCGGCTTGCCGTCGAAGGCGTACTTGTCCTGCAGTTCCCCGGCCCGCTCCAGTGCCGTCTTGAAGCCGCAGGCGTAGCCGTGGATGAGGCACAGGGTGTCGGTGCAGCCCTCCCGCATGGCCTTGCGCAACTGGTCGAACACGGCGGTGCTGCCCAGTCGATTGGTCTGCGCGCTTTCCGGCTCCACCCGATAGCCCTGGCAGTCGTACGTGCCGTCGGGCTTGCGGACCACGTCGGCCGATCCGAAGCGGATGAACTCCGGTCCGTCGTGGTGGAACCGTGCGCCGAAGGTGATGGTGCCGTCCGGACCGGTGGTGTAGCTGCGGTTGGTGGCGAAGTGGACGGTAGCCATGGGACGGCTCCTTCGCGGGGACGGCGTGGGACGGAGCGGCGCGGCGCTTCAGACCAGGGGCGGCTGCAGGCCCAGCTGTCAGGATATTCGAAAGACCGGCCCGGCCAAGGCGCCCTTCGTGCTTGCTCCGGATGGGTGGCCTTCCGCCTTTCGGCCGTTTCCACGGCGGTTGCCGCCGAACCCGGGGGGTGTGGCCGGCATTGCCTTTGCACCGATGGCAAACCCAAGGTCGGAGGTCCGCGCCATGTCTTCCCCCGTCGCCGACAGCTGCTGGAACGCCGCCAGCCAGCCGGCGCCCTTTCCGCCGCTCGACCGTGACCTGGAGGTCGACGTCTGCATCGTCGGCGGCGGCATGGCCGGCATCACGGCCGCCGCGCTGCTGCGTCGCCGGGGCAGAAGCGTCGCGGTGCTGGAGGCGCGGCAGATCGGCGCCCAGGTCACCGGGCGGTCCAACGCCAAGATCACCGCCCTGCACGGGCTGATCTACGACCAGATGATCTGCGCCTACGGCCGCGACGACGCTCAGGCTTACGCCGACGCCCAGCGCGCAGCCATGGACCGCATCGCCGCCTTCGTCCGCGAGCGCGAGATCGCCTGCGGGTACGAGACGGTACCCGCGGTCACCTTCACCCGCGATCCCGCCCGCGCCGCCGAGTTCGAGGCCGAGGCCGAGGCCGCACGGTCGCTGGGCTTCTCCGCCGCGCACGTCGACGCCGCCGGCGACCTGCCCTACGACATCGCCGCCGGCGTGCGCTTCAACGACCAGGCACAGTTCAACCCCGTCCCCTACCTGCGCAGCCTGGCCGAGGAGGCCGGCTCCAACGGCGGACACGTCCACCAGGAGACCCGGGTCACCGGCATCGACGAGGGGGACCCGTGCGTGGTGCGGACCGCCGCCGGCCACACGGTGCGGGCGGCGGATGTCATCATCGCCACCAACCTGCCCATCGTGGACCCCGGCCATTTCCATCACAAGGCCAGCCCGCGCGGCCATGCGGTCGTCGCCGTGCCCGTCCCGGCGGACAAGGCGCCCGAGGCCATGTACCTGTGCGTCGATGCGCCCACCCACAGCCTGCGGTCGGCGTCGTGGGAGGACGGGCAGCGGTTGCTCATCTGCGTCGGCGAGAGCCTTCCCGTCGGGAAGGTCCGCGACACCAAGGCCGTCTTTCAGGGGCTGGAGGCCTTCGTCCGCGACACCTTCGGCACCCGGCCCATCCAGTACCGCTGGATGAACGAGGATTTCGACGCCCAGGACCGCATCCCCTTCGTCGGCCCGGCCGGTCCCGACAGCGGGCACCTGTGGACGGCCACGGGATTTTCCTCGTGGGGCATCACCCACGGCACGGTGGCGGGCATGATCCTGGCCGACCGGCTGACCGGCGCCGAAAACCCCTTCGCCGCGCTCTATGACAGCCTGCGGGAGCCCCGCGCATGGCCGGGCGGCGCCCACCCGCCCATGCGCGAGGCCGAGGATTTCCCGAAGCCCGACACGCCGGAGGACCTGACGTCCGGGCAGGGCGCGGTGTTCACCATCAACGGCGAGGATGTGGCCGTCCACCGCGACGCGGGCGGCGTCTTGCGCGCCGTCTCCGCCACTTGCACGCACAAGGGCTGCCCGGTCACCTGGAACAATGGCGAGCGCACCTGGGACTGCTCCTGCCACGGCTCCATCTTCGCCGCCGACGGCACGGTGATCCACGGCCCCGCCATGGTGGGCCTCGACCCGCGGGAGGTGAAATGAACCGGCGGGCGCCGGCCTCGCCTGTGCGGCTGGGGAGGCCTGTCTTGGGCGGCGCAGCCGGGCATCGACCCGGGCGTGATCGCCGGCCACAATGAATACGGCGACCGTGACAGCGAGACGGTCGCCGTCCACATGAACGCCGTCCATGCCTTCGCCTTGTCGTCCCCGGCGCTGGCCGCGCTGCCGGGGCCTGTCATGATCGGGCGGATCGTCGTCCTGTCGCGGGCGTTGATCCGCCGGGCGCGGCAGGCGTAAAGCCTATATGAGAGGAGCCCGGCGCCCATCATGCACGCCTTTTTCGAACGCCTGTTCCGCGGGCTGGACTACACCGACGTGACGCGCCCGCCATCGCAGGTGGCCGCCTTCTACCGGCACTTCCTGCGGCCGGTGAAGGGCCTGCTGATCCTGACGCTGGTGGTCGCCGGGCTGGCCTCGCTGGCGGAATTGGCGCTGTTCGCCTTCCTGGGCGTGCTGGTGGACTGGGCCAGCGAGACGCCGCCCGCGGACTTCCTGGCGCAATACGGATGGGCCCTGGCGGGCATGGCTTTCGTGGCGGCGGTGCTGCGGCCGCTGCTGGTGCTGGTGCAGCGCGGGCTCATCAACCTGACCCTCGTGCCGGCGCTGACCGACGACATCCGCTGGAACAACTACCGCTGGGTGGTGCGGCAGAGCCTGTCCTTCTTCCAGAACGACTTCGCCGGGCGCATCGCCCAGAAGGTCATGCAGACCGGCCCGGCGGTGCGCGAGTCGGTGGTGAATGTCATCGACGGCGTGTGGTTCCTGGTGACCTTCCTGCTGGGCACGATCGGCCTGTTCGCCGCCATGGACCCGTGGCTGCTGGTGCCCGTGGGGGTGTGGACGCTGGCCTACGGCTGGGTGGTCTGGCGCATGGTGCCGCCGGTGCGCAAGAAGTCCGCCGACCTGTCGGAAGCCACCTCGGCGCTGTCGGGGCGGGTCGTCGACAGCTACTCCAACATCCTGTCGGTCAAGCTGTTCGCCCATGCCGAGCGCGAGGAGGCCTTCGCCCACGCCGGCATGACGCGCCACCTGGACGCCTTTCGCGTGATGATGCGCGCCATCTTCGACATGACGGTGACGCTGACCGTGCTCAACGGCCTCCTTCTGGTGGCGACGGTGGGGCTGACCATCCACCTGTGGCTTGTCGGCGGCGTCTCGGCCGGGGCCATCGCGGTGACGACGGGGCTCATCATCCGCCTGACCCAGATGTCGGGATGGATCCTGCGCACCATCACCGCCCTGTTCGAGAACATCGGCACGGTGCAGAACGGCATGGAGACCATCGCCCGGCCGCACGGCGTGACGGACCGGCCCGACGCCCGCGACCTGCGCGTGACGCAGGGCGCCATCGACTTCGACCACGTCACCTTCCACTACGGCAAGGAAGGCGGCGTGATCGAGGACCTGTCCCTGCACATCCGGCCGGGAGAGAAGGTGGGGCTTGTGGGCGTTTCGGGCGCCGGCAAGTCGACACTGGTGAGCCTGCTGCTGCGGTTCCATGACCTGGAGGGCGGCCGCATCCTCATTGACGGCCAGGATATCGCCGGCGTGACGCAGGACTCCTTGCGCGCCCGCATCGGCATGGTGAGCCAGGACACGGCCCTGTTGCACCGGTCCATCGCCGACAACATCCGCTACGGCCGCCCCGAGGCGGGGTTCGAGGACGTGGTGGCGGCCGCCAGGCTGGCGCGGGCGGACGATTTCGTCCACGACCTGCGCGACCCGCACGGCCGGAAAGGGTACGACGTGCAGGTGGGCGAACGGGGGGTGAAGCTGTCGGGCGGGCAGCGCCAGCGCATCGCCATCGCCCGCGTGATCCTCAAGAACGCCCCGATCCTGGTGCTGGACGAAGCCACCTCAGCCCTGGATTCCGAGGTGGAGGCGGCGATCCAGGAGCAGCTATCGTCGCTCATGGAAGGCAAGACGGTCATCGCCATCGCCCACCGCCTGTCCACCATCGCGTCGCTGGACCGCCTGGTGATCATGGACCAGGGGCGGATCGTGGAGGACGGCCGCCACCAGGAGTTGATCGCTCGGGGCGGGCTGTACGCGCGCCTGTGGGAGCGGCAGTCGGGCGGGTTCCTGGGCGACGCGGTGCCCGGCTGACGCGCCGGCGCGCCCGGGCTGGACAGGGCCGGGGGCGCGCACTAGAGTTCAGCCTGTCATTCGCGTTTTTCTGCCGCAGAGGCGTTCACCCGTGCCCTTCGCGATCCGCAGCCTGGTCAGCCAGAACCACCGCCCCGGTCTTGCCGGTGGCGGGGTGGCCACGCGAACTATGGGCGCGGGTGCGGTCGCCGCGGCCTGAGCCTCGCCTTCGCCGGCACGCCGCCGGCCGACCCTCCCGCAGACAGACCTCCGACGACGGAGTCGCCGCCGCCCCCTGGCCGTCCCGGTCTTGCGGGTTGATCCTTGCGGGATTCCCTGTAGATTTCCAGCCTCCACACGAGGAAAAGAGTAAGCGCCATGGTCGCCATTTCCCTGCCCGACGGCAGTGTCCGCAATTACGATGGTCCGGTCACGGGTCTGCAGGTCGCCGAGGACATCGGCCCCGGCCTCGCCAAGGCCGCGCTGGCCTGCAAGGTCGACGGAGCCCTGTGGGACCTCACCCGTCCCATCGAGCGCGACGCGGCGCTGGCCATCGTCACCGCCAAGGACCCGGAAGGGCTGGACCTGATCCGCCACGACGCCGCTCACGTCATGGCGGAAGCGGTGCAGGAGCTGTATCCCAACACGCAGGTGACCATCGGGCCGGCGATCGAGAACGGCTACTATTACGACTTCGCCCGCGACGAACCCTTCACGCCCGACGATCTGGAAAAGATCGAGAAGCGCATGCAGGAGATCGTCGCCCGCGACGAGAAGATCGTGCGCGAGGTGTGGGACCGCGACGACGCCATCGCCTATTTCGATAACCTGGGCGAGCACTACAAGGCCGAGATCATCCGCGACCTGCCCGAGGGCGAGGAGGTCACCGTCTACCGCCAGGGCAACTGGCTCGACCTCTGCCGCGGGCCGCACCTGCCGTCCACCGGCAAGCTGCCCAAGGCCTTCAAGGTCATGAAGCTGGCCGGCGCCTACTGGCGCGGCGATGCCCGCAACGAGATGCTCCAGCGCATCTACGGCACCGCCTGGGCCAACGACAAGCAGCTCAAAGAATACCTGACCATGCTGGAGGAGGCGGAAAAGCGCGACCACCGCCGCCTCGGCCGCGAACTGGACCTGTTCCACATGCAGGAAGAGGCGCAAGGCTCGGTGTTCTGGCATCCGGCCGGCTGGACGCTCTACCGCAAGCTTCAGCAGTACATGCGCGACCGGCTGGAGACGGCCGGCTACGTGGAGGTCAACACGCCGCAGCTGGTCGACCGCGTGCTGTGGGAGCGCTCAGGCCACTGGGACAAGTTCCGCGAGAACATGTTCACGGCCCAGACCGAGGACGAGCGCACGCTGGCCATCAAACCCATGAACTGTCCGTGCCACGTGCAGATCTTCAACCAGGGCATCAAGTCCTACCGCGACCTGCCGCTGCGCATGGCCGAGTTCGGCGCGTGCAGCCGCTACGAGCCCTCGGGCGCGCTGCACGGGCTGATGCGCGTGCGCGCCTTCACCCAGGACGACGCGCACATCTTCTGCACGGAAGACCAGATCACCTCGGAGACGCAGGCGTTCTGTACGCTCTTGCAGGAGGTCTACGCCGACCTGGGATTCACCGACGTGCGCGTGAAGTTCTCCGACCGGCCCGAGGTGCGCGCCGGCTCGGACGAAACCTGGGACAAGGCCGAATCGGCGCTCAAGGAAGCGACCGAGGCCGCCGGCCTGGAGTGGACGCTCAACCCCGGCGAGGGCGCCTTCTACGGCCCGAAGCTGGAGTTCGTGCTGCGCGACGCCATCGGCCGCGACTGGCAATGCGGCACGCTGCAGGTGGACTTCGTGCTGCCCGAGCGCCTGGATGCCGAGTACGTGGGCGAGGACGGCGGCCGCCACCGGCCGGTGATGCTCCACCGCGCCATCCTGGGCAGCTTCGAGCGGTTCATCGGCATTCTCATCGAAAACTACGCCGGCAAGTTCCCGCTGTGGCTGGCGCCGACCCAGGCCGTCATCGCCACCATCACGCAGGACGGCGACGACTACGCCCGCCAGGTGCTCCACACCCTGAAAAGCGCCGGTTTCCGGGCGGAACTGGACCTGCGGAACGAAAAGATCAACTACAAGGTCCGCGAGCACAGCTTGCGCAAGGTGCCCTTCATCATCGCCATCGGCAAACGCGAGGCCGAGGAAGGCACCGTGGCCGTGCGCCGGCTGGGCTCGAAGGGGCAGGAAGTCCTTGCGCTGAAGGACTTCGTTGCTACACTGAGTGCCGAAGCGGCGATGCCGGGCCGGCCGGCGTTGCAGCCGGCGGCCGAGTAGGCCGTTTCATCCGAACCGGGCACGTGCCCGACCCGACCGCCACGGGCATCCCCGGGCTGGAAACTTTCCGGCCCGCCGGGTGTCCGTCCCGGTTTCCGGGTCGCGGTGGGGAGCCGCGCACGGCACGCGCCCTTGAGGTTTTTTGATTAGAGACACGGGAGACTGTTTCATAGCTAGACCGCCGATGATGGCGCCGCCGTCCAAGGAAGGACCGCGCGTCAACGATGCGATCAACGTGCAGCAAGTCCGCCTGATCGACGCCGATGGCGAACAGGTGGGCGTCGTGCATATCCGCGAGGCGCTGGAGATGGCAGAGGAAGCGGGGATGGACCTCGTGGAAATCTCGCCCAACGCCGATCCGCCCGTCTGCAAGATTCTGGACTACGGCAAGTTCAAGTTCGAGTCCCAGAAAAAGAAGGCGGAAGCGCGGAAGAAGCAGAAGGTCGTCGAGGTCAAGGAGGTCAAGCTCCGGCCCAACATCGACGAGAACGACTACCAGGTGAAGATGCGCAACGTGAAGCGGTTCCTGGAAGCGGGCGACAAGGTGAAATGCACCCTGCGCTTCCGTGGTCGCGAAATGGCGCACCAGGACCTGGGCATGAAGGTTCTCATGCGGGTGCGCGACGACTTCGAGGAAATGGCGAAGGTCGAGCAGCACCCCAAGATGGAAGGCCGCCAGATGGTCATGGTGATGGCCCCGCGCTGATGCGCGTGCGGTCGCGCCTGTGGCGGGCGAAAACCGGCGCGTCCTGTGACGTCCGCCGTTGTCCTCCGCCGCGACCCTGGTGCAGTTTTGACGGCCGCCCGACCGCCGGGCGGCCGTTTCCGCTTGTGGACCCCGCACGATGAACCTCCGCCGCACGCCGCCATCCGATAAGGTCGACGCCGCCCTGGTCGCCGCCATCCGTAACCTGGAGGCGGCGGTGACCGAGCAGGAGCGCGCCGTCAACCGCATCCTTGGCCTTGCGGAACTGCTGATGGAGCGCAACCCCGACCAGACCACGCTGCTGCGGCTGGAGGGGATCATGGAGGCCTGCGCCTTCCAGGACCTGACGGGCCAGCGCATCCGCAAGGTCAACCGCTTCCTGCGCCACCTCGCAGACAACAAGGGCCTCGTGGCCGACGCCCTGACCTCCGGCCAGGCCCGCGACGACGCCCAGGACATGGATAAGCCCAAGGGCCTGACCCAGGAAGAAGTCGACCGCCTGCTGGGGAACCGTTAAGCCTCGGGCGCGTCAGCGCTTCCGCTGATCGGGAACGGGGGGCCCGAACCCTTCAGTCTTTTGTGAGTTGGGGGCGGTTGGGACGTGGCGGTCCCATTCCGAGGCAGGCGTCTGGCCGGCGCCCGCTGCCGCTGCCAGGCCCCCCCCTTCTGCCGACCGCCCGCCACCGCCGCAACGGCATCGACGCGAACGCCCAACCGACCGAGAGCGCGAGAGCCCGAGGCTCTCGCAAAGCGGGGTGCGGGGCGGCGGCCCCGCGCGTCAGCGCTCCGGGCGGCCGGTGCGAGATGGGGGACCTGGCCCCCGATCCCCCTGATCGGGAAGACCAGCGTCCCGAACCCTTCGGGTTTTTGTGCGTTGGCGCGGTTGATTTGGACGCAGCGGTCCCTTCGTCACGAGGCCGTCAGGATGGCGGCGCCGGAGGGAGCGGTCGGCGCCGGATGTGCATTCCTGCCCTCGCAGGAATGACGTTTGGTTACTTTTTTGCTTTCTCTAAATAATAATTATCCGCCATGTCAGCGAAAGCTGGCTTCCACTTCCGCCGCCAGCCATCCTTGCGAGGCCACCGGAGGGCTTGTTCGCCCCCGAACTCACCGAGAGCGCGAGAGGCCGTGCCTCTCGCATCGGCCGGAGTTTTGGGCTGCGGCCCCAAGCGCGTCAGCGCCCAAACGAAAACCGGCGGCCGCTTTTCACAGCGACCACCGGTTTTCTTGGTCTTTCTTGGAGGTTGACCCGAACCCTCAGCGTGTCAGCAGGCCGCGCGCGACGACGTGGGCCTGGATCTCGGCGGCGCCTTCGAAGATGTTCAGGATGCGGGCATCGCAGAGGATCCGGCTGATCTGGTATTCCTCGGCATAGCCGTTGCCGCCGTGGACCTGCAGGGCGTTGTCGGCGTTGGACCACGCCACGCGGGCCGCCAGCAGCTTGGCCATGCCGGCCTCGATATCGCAGCGGCGGTCGCTGTCCTTTTCCTCGCCGGCGAAGTAGGTGAGCTGGCGCGCCACCATGGTTTCCACCGCCATCCACGCCAGCTTGGTGAAGACGCGGGGGAACTCGTAGATGGGCTTGCCGAACTGGATGCGCTCGTTGGCGTAGCGCAGGCCGGTTTCCAGCGCGTTTTGGGCGACGCCCACGGCGCGGGCGGCGGTCTGGATGCGGGCGCTTTCGAAGGTTTCCATGAGCTGCTTGAAGCCCTGGCCTTCCTTGCCGCCCAGCAGGTTCTCTGCCGGCACCTTGAACTCGTCGAAGGAGAGTTCGTACTCCTTCATGCCACGGTAGCCGAGTACCTTGATCTCGCCGCCGTCCATGCCCTCGGCCGGGAAGGGGGTGTCGTCGGTGCCGCGCGGCTTTTCGGCCAGCAGCATGGACAGGCCGCGATAGCCCTTCTCGTCCGGGTTGGTGCGGGCGAGCAGGGTCATTAGGTCCGACCGGCTGGCGTGGGTGATCCAGGTCTTGTTGCCGGTCACCACGTACTCGTCACCCTGCTTGACCGCGCGGGTGCGAAGGCTGGCGAGGTCGGAGCCCGTGTTGGGCTCGGTGAAGACGGCCGTCGGCAGGATGTCGCCGGCGGCGATCTTGGGCAGGTACTTCTGCTTCTGCTCTTCCGTGCCGCCCAGGCGGATCAGCTCGGCGGCGATTTCCGAGCGGGTGCCCAGCGAGCCGACGCCGATGTAGGCGCGCGAGAGTTCCTCGGTCACCACGCACATGGCGGTCTTGCCCATGCCGTGCCCGCCGTACTCCTCGGGGATGGTCAGGCCGAAGACGCCCAGTTCCGCCATCTGCGCGATGATCTCGATGGGGATCAGCTCGTCCTTCAGGTGCCATTCGTGGGCGTGGGGGACGACCTGTTCCTCGCAGAACTTGCGGAAGGTGTCGCGCACCATGTCCAGGGTTTCGTCCTGGAGGCCCAGGTGGCCGAAGTGCTCGCCGTCCTGGATCAGCTCCGCAATGCGCTTCTTGCAGGCGTTGGTGTATCCGTGCTCGCGCAGCAGCGTGGTCTGCGGGCTTTGCAGCAGTTGGCGCTGGCGCACCTCGATGTCGAAGTCGGCCAGCCGCACCATCTCGCCCTGGCTCATGGGCAGGCCGCCGAAGATCTGGTGCAGGTATTCGGAGTAGGCGGCCTGGACCAGCAGCTGCTCAAGCTCGGTGAAGGAGCCCTGCTCCTCCAGGCGCTTGCCCCACGCGAGCATCTGGGTCAGCGCGGCCTCGTAGGTGCAGTACCAGGCGTAGCCGTGGGCGGCGAACTGGTGCTGTTCCAGGGCGGCCGAGTCCACCTTGCCGTCGACCATCACCTTGGCGCTCAGGCGCTCCTTGATGACGTCCAGCAGGCCGCGAACGGTGTAGAGGGCCTTTTCGCAGGTGTGCAGCAGGTCGGGGATGATGAGCTTGGCGGGCATCTGCACGGATCTTCTCGCATGGCAGGGGAAGGGACGGTCGGCGTGCCCGCCCGGATGAACGGCCGGGCGCGCCTTGGTACGGTGATGACGCGGCGGGCGATCAGCCCTCCAGCACGTCCTCGATGGTGCGGCGGCCGGGCACCTTGGCCTGGACCATCACGGCCATGTTGCCGGGTTTATGCTTGTTCTGCATCATCTTGGTGTGCGCCTTGGCGATGTCCTCCCACGAGAACACCTCCGACATGCACGGGTCGATGCGGCGCTCGATCACCAGGCGGTTGGCCTGGGCGGCCTGCTTCAGGTGGGCGAAGTGGCTGCCCTGGATACGCTTCTGGCGCATCCACACGAAGCGGGCATCGAAGGTGAGATTGAAGCCCGTGGTGCCGGCGCAGAACACCACCATGCCGCCGCGCTTGACCACGTTGCAGGAGACCGGGAAGGTCATCTCGCCGGGGTGCTCGAACACGATGTCGACGTCGTTGCCCTTGCCGGTGATCTCCCAGATCGCCTTGCCGAACTTGCGGGTCTCCTTCATGTACTCCTTGAAGCCCTCGCCGTTCACGGTCGGCAGCTGGCCCCAGCAGTTGAAGTCCTTGCGGTTCAGCACGGCCTTGGCGCCCAGGCTCATGACGAAGTCGCGCTTGCTCTCATCGGAGATCACGCCGATGGCGTTGGCGCCGGCGGTGGCGCACAGCTGGATCGCCATGGAGCCCAGGCCGCCCGAGGCACCCCAGATCAGCACGTTGTGGCCGGGACGCAGTACGTGCGGACGGTGGCCGAACAGCATGCGGTAGGCGGTGGCGAGCGTCAGCGTGTAGCAGGCGCTTTCTTCCCAGGTCAGGTGCTTGGGGCGCGGCATCAGTTGCTGCGCCTGCACCGTGGTGAACTGGGCGAAGGAGCCATCCGGCGTCTCGTAGCCCCAGATGCGCTGGGTGGGCGACAGCAGCGGGTCGCCGCCGTTGCACTCCTCGTCGTCGCCGTCGTCCTGGTTGCAGTGGATGACGACCTCGTCGCCCACCTTCCAGTTCTTCACCTTCGACCCGACGGCCCACACGATGCCCGAGGCGTCGGAGCCCGCGATGTGGTAGTCGGCGCCATGCACGTCGAACGGGCTGATGGGCTTGCCGAGGCCGGCCCAGACGCCGTTGTAGTTGACGCCGGCGGCCATGACCATGACCAGCACTTCGTGGCTGTCGGGCTCCACGACATCCACGACTTCCACCTGGAAGGACTCTTCGGGCTCGCCGTGGCGCTCGCGGCGGATGGCCCAGGCGTACATCTGCTTGGGCACGTGGCCGAGCGGCGGGATCTCGCCGATCTCGTAGAGGTCCTTCTTTTCCTGACCGGCTTTGAGCTCGATCACTTCGGCCGTGCTGGTCATTTATACGAACTCCCCTTTGTCGTGTCCGGGCCGTCCAAGGGACATCGGCAGCGGCGCGGGCCGTACGTCCCAATGTTGCGCTGCACCAGGACGCCAATGTTCGCCGTGGGACGTTGGTTGCGGCGGATGGCGTTGACCCATCCTTAGCGTTTTGTCGCTTTCTTCGCAATGCACAAAATGATACTTTCTTGCACAACAGGCCATGACAGGCGAAACAAAATGACGCCACGGCCAAACCCAGAGTTGAAATTTTGGTGCGCTGTCACCGCTTTCGGAGGAGATCCGCATGACCGAGAAGCCCGCTTCCACCACCGCCGAGACGGCGCCCAAGCGTGACAAGCCCTGGCTTTTCCGGACCTATTCGGGTCATTCGTCGGCCGTTGAAAGCAACAAGCTCTACCGAAAGAATCTTTCCCGCGGCCAGACAGGCCTGTCGGTCGCCTTCGACCTGCCGACCCAGACGGGCTACGACTCCGACCACCCGCTCGCGCGCGGCGAGGTGGGCAAGGTGGGCGTGCCGGTCTGCCACCTGGGCGACATGGAAACCCTGTTCGACGGCATTCCGCTCGGCCAGATGAACACCTCCATGACCATCAACGCCCCGGCGCCGTGGCTGCTGTCGCTCTACATCGCCGCCGCGGAACGCCAGGGGGCGGAGCGCAAGAGCCTCCAGGGCACCACGCAGAACGACATTGTAAAAGAGTACCTCTCGCGCGGCACCTACATCTTCCCGCCGCAGCCGAGCCTCAAGCTGACCAACGACGTGGTGGCGTTCACCTATAAAGAGGTTCCCAAGTGGAACCCCATGAACGTGTGCAGCTATCACTTGCAGGAAGCCGGCGCCACGCCCGAGCAGGAACTGGCGTTTGCGCTCGCCACCGCCCAGGCGGTGCTGGACACGGTGCGCGATTCCGGCCAGGTGCCGGCGGAGGACTTCCCCAAGGTGGTCGGCCGCATCAGCTTCTTCGTCAACGCCGGCATCCGGTTCATCACCGAGATGTGCAAGATGCGCGCCTTCGTGGACCTGTGGGACGAAATCTGCGTCAACCGCTACGGCGTGGAAGACCCGAAATACCGGCGCTTCCGCTACGGCGTGCAGGTCAACAGCCTGGGCCTGACCGAGCAGCAGCCGGAAAACAACGTCTACCGCATTCTGGTGGAGATGCTGGCGGTCACGCTGTCCAAGAAGGCCCGCGCCCGCGCCGTGCAGCTTCCCGCCTGGAACGAGGCGCTCGGCCTGCCGCGCCCGTGGGACCAGCAGTGGTCGCTGCGCCTCCAGCAGATCGTCGCCTATGAAACCGACCTGCTGGAATACGGCGACCTGTTCGACGGCTCCGCCGTGGTCGACGCCAAGGTGGAGGCGCTGAAGGAACAGGCGCGCGAGGAACTGGCCCGCATCGACGCCATGGGCGGCGCCATCTCCGCCGTCGAGTCCAGCTACATGAAGCAGCGGCTGGTGGAGTCCAACACCAGGCGCCTGAAGGCCATTGAGTCCGGTGACATGACGGTGGTGGGCGTCAACGCCTTCCAGGAAGCCGAGCCCAGCCCGCTGACCACCGGCGAAGGCTCCATCATGACCGTGGACGAAAGCTTCGAGAAGGCGCAGATCGAGGCCCTGAACGGCTGGCGCGCCAACCGCGACCAGGCCGCCGCCGACAAGGCCCTGGCCGACCTCGCGTCCGCCGCCAAGGAAGACCGCAACATCATGGAGCCCTCCATCGCCTGCGCCCACGCCGGCGTCACCACCGGCGAATGGTCGCAGACGTTGCGCGAAATCTTCGGCGAATACCGCGCCCCCACGGGCGTCGGCCGGGCCGCGGGTGCCGCCAAGGAAAGCGGCATGGTCAAGGTGCGCGAGCGCGTCGACCAGGTCTCGGAACGCCTGGGCCGCCGGGTGAAGATCCTCGTCGGCAAGCCGGGCCTGGACGGGCACTCCAACGGCGCCGAACAGGTCGCCGTCCGCGCCCGCGACGCCGGCATGGAGGTGGTCTATGAAGGCATCCGCCTGACGCCGGCGCAGATCGTCAACGCCGCGCTGGAGGAGGGCGTGCATGTGGTCGGCCTGTCCATCCTCTCGGGCAGCCACGTGACGCTGGTGACGGACGTGATGGACCGCATGCGCGCGGCGGGCTTAAGTGATATCCCGGTCATCGTCGGCGGCATCATCCCGCACGAGGACGAACAAACGCTGAAAGCCGCCGGCGTGGCCCGCGTCTACACGCCCAAGGACTACGACCTGACCCAGATCGTCGGCGACATCATCGAACTGGTCGACGGCGAGACACAGGAAGCCGCTTAAGCTTGGTGTAGGGGATGGCGCTGCCGCGCCGGTGAGGGGCGCCGCCCCTTGTAACTTAGCATGTGCCGAATCCGGTATGATACCGGTTGCGGTGGCGGACGAGAGACCGACGCCCCTCAGGGACACCAAGCCCGTGTGTGAGCCAGGGTCCTCGTCCGCCGTTCCATCGAACCCGAACAGTCGCTTGGGCCGCTCGAAGCGAAGCCCGCTTGCGCAAGGATGGGATCGGATGGACGCTCTCAACATCGGCATCGACGTCTCGAAGGATCGGTTGGACGTCGCCACCACCTCGCCTTCGATGGCCGCTTTCCATGTTCCGCGCGATCATGGCGGGCTGTCGGATCTGGTCGAGCGATTGAAGCCGCTCGGCGCCGAGCGGATCGCGATCGAGGCCACTGGCGGCTTCGAGACCGTCGTCGCGGCAGCCCTGGCCGCCGCCGGCCTTCCGGTCGTCGTGGTCAATCCGGCGCGCGTGCGTGCCTTCGCCCAAGCCCTTGGGAAACGGGCCAAGACCGATCCGATCGACGCTGCGGTGATCGCTCGTTTCGCCGAAGCCACCAAGCCTGAAGTGCGCCCGCTGCCTGACGCCGAGACCGAGGCGCTGGCCGATCTCGTCGCTCGCAGACGGCAGATCATTGCGATGATCGGTGCGGAGAACCAAAGGCTCAAACGGGCCTCTTCCCGGACGGCCAGGAGCATCAGGCGGCTGCTGAAAGCACTCGAGAAGGAACTCGCCGACATCGACCTGGACATCGACGACAGCATCCGCCGGTCGCCCAGCTGGCTGGAAAAAGTCGAGCTCCTCAAATCCGTTCCCGGCGTCGGCGACCAGATCGCTCGCACCCTGATCGCCGAACTGCCGGAACTCGGCACCCTCGACCGCCGGCAAATCGCCGCTCTGGTCGGCTTGGCGCCGTGGACGCGGCAATCCGGCAAATGGCGTGGCAAGAGCTTCATCGGCGGCGGCCGTGCCGCCGTCCGAACTGCCCTCTACATGGGGGCCCTCGTCGCCGCGCGGCACAATCCCCTGCTCAAGGGGTTTCGGGATCGCCTCGTCGCTCAGGGCAAACCCAAGCTCGTTGCCATCATCGCCGTCGCCCGCAAGCTCATCACAATCCTCAATGCAATCATCCGGGAGGCCCAGCCATGGCGCGAGCAAATCGTTTGACCGGAAAGACAGTCGCTCACACTCCCCGCCAGGACCCGGCGGGTCCTGGACCGGCTTGTTTGTTGAGCGGTGTTGGCCGACAATGGCGGCATGACGACGGAAAACCGCACATGACGCCCGTGGCCGACGCATGGCGCCGGCAGGCAGGGCGCGATTTGGCGCACGCTCGGAAGTCCTTCGAGATGGAGGATTTCGAGTGGGCCTGTAATGCTGCCCAGCAGTCGGTCGAGAAGTTGTTCAAGGCCGTCCTGATCGAGGCCGGGCATACGCCGCCCCGAACTCATGACCTCGTCGGGCTCGCTCGCGTTCTGGAGCAGGTCGGGCTTCTGACGGCGGAAGAGCGGCAGGACTTGGGCGCCCTCAATGAACTCAGCGATTTCGCGGTGACGGCGCGATATCCCATGGGCGATGCGTTGACAGCGCCGGGCGAGATGTTCGACGCCGACCGCGCCACCCGCGCGTTGACGGTGGCCGAAGCGGCATGGTCCAAGTTCGGAGGTGCATCATGACACTCCCCCTGGACCTCGCCGCCCGCGCCAAGGCCTCCCGCGAGCGTATCCGCGGCGAAATCCTGTCCTGGCTGCGCGAGGCCCTGCCCGCCGCCGACAAGGGGTCGCGCGTGGCGCGAATGGTCGTGTTCGGCTCGGTCGCGCGCGGGGACTTCCATGGCCTGTCCGACGTGGACCTCGCGGTCATCGGCGAGGGCGTTCGGCCCGGCGACCTGGATACGGCGGCGCTTCTGCCGCTGGAGCGCCCTGTGGATGTCATCTATCTGGACCCCGCCCGCGACCCGCACATGATGGCGGAGATCGACCGCGACGGCGTCACCGTCTGGCACCGCCCCACTTGACCGCAGGGGGTCCGGGGGAGGCGCGGCGCCTCCCCCGGTTTTCATCGGCGCAGCGCGCCGAAGCATCGCTCAAGCCGCCAAAGCCTTCCCTCACCGCACCAGCGCCCGAACACCCCTCAATCCGCCGGCGGCACCACCAGCACGTCGCAGGGGGATTCGTGGATGAGGTGGTCGGCGGTGCCTCCGAAGGCGGCGCGGAAGGGGGAGGTGTCTCCGATTGAGCCGATGGTGGCCAGGTCCGCCGCGAATCGTTGCAGCCGTGCCACCAGCGCCGGGCCGGCCTGTCCTTCCGTGATTTCCAGCGGCAGGCGGGCGCCGCTTGCCCGACGCAGGCGGTGGAGCAGGGGGTAGAGGGCGTCTTCCTCGCGCGCCCGGCTGTCGGCTTCGTAGTCGCCGGTGGCGGGCATGAGGGCGGGCAGGATGGGATCGGTCACATGCACCGCTTCCGTCGTCGCCTCGGGCCACCACGCCAGCGCGTGTTCCAGGGCGCGGGCGGCGGCGGGCGAGGTGTCGAGTGCGGCCATCACGTGGCGGTAGGGGCCTCGGAACCCGGCCTTGACCACCAGCACGGGCACGTGGCTCAGGCGCATGACGCGGTTGGCGGTGGCGCCGAAGACGATGGAGCGGAACCGCCCCGGCCGCGAGGCCCCCAGCACGATCAGCCCGGCAGCGGAGGATTCGGCGTGGCGGATGATTTCCTCGATGTCGACGCCCGAGGTGATGCGCACGTCCCATCGCACGTCGGTGTTGTCGGTCAGGGCGGCGACCTGTTCGCGCAGGATGCGTTCGGCCTGCAGGTGGTGGGCGTCGCGCAGGGCCGGCGGCAGGTCCTGGTCGACGACGTGCAGCACCTCCAGCTCGGCGCCGGTTTCGCGCGCCATGTGGACGGCGCGGGTGAGCGACCGGTCGGCGCGGGCCGACAGGTCGGTGGCCATGAGGATGGCGGCGGGGCGGGCGACATCAGGAGACATCGGCGGCGACTCCCTTGGCGAGGGGGGTAACGGTGTTCGGCGCGGCGGCTTCGGCGTGGTCGGGGTTCCCGGCGTCGGCGATGACTTCCACCGCGCGGCGGGCGGCATCGGCATAGGGCAGCAGCACCACGTCGGCGCCGGCACGCTTCAGGCGGGCGGCATCGGCGGCGGAATGCGCGGTGGCGGCGATGCGCCCGCCATACCCTCCGGCCCGCAGGGCGCGCACGTTGGTTTCGCTGGGGTCGGACGCGCCGGGCACCGGGCGCACGGCGGGGACGGCCAGGATCACCCAATTGGCGGTGGAGAGCGGCAGGGTCTCGGCGAAGTCGGGGTCGCTGGCGTCGCCGTAAACCACCGACCATCCGGCCTCGCGCCGCTCGCGCACCACCTCGGGGTCGAAGTCCACGCCCAGGACGGCAATGTCCCGCCGCGCAAGCCCGCGCACGATGTTGCTGCCGTAGCGCCCGAGGCCGAAGAGGATGACGTCCGGCCGCGCCTCCACGGCCTCGTCGTCCGGGCCGGCCTCGCGGTGGGCCACCTTGCGCTCGAACGGGCCGAGCACGGGCTCAAGCCAGCGGTACAGGCGGTGGGAGTAGAGGATCATATAGGTGGACAGGCCGATGGTCACGATGCCCACCAGCGTCACCAGCCCGACGTCGGCGCCGGTGACGTGGCCGAGGGTCAGGCCCATGGCCATGAAGATGAGCGAGAACTCGCTGATCTGGGCCACCGTCAGTCCGGCCAGGAAGCCGGTGCGCTTGCGGTAGCCCATCACGCCCATGATGACCAGCACGATCAGCGGGTTGCCGATCAGCACGAAGGCCGAGAGCGCCAGCGCGGGCACGATCTGGTCGCCGACGGTGGTCACGTCCATGTGGCTGCCAAGCGAAATGAAGAAGAACAGCAGCATGAAGTCCCGCAGCGGGTTCAGGCGGGCTCCGATGACGTCGCGGTAGGGCGTGGAGGCGAGCGCCACGCCGGCCAGGAAGGCCCCCAGCTCCATGCTGAAGCCCAGCAGGTCGGCGCCCGAGGCAAACGCGACCGCCAACCCGACGGCCAGCAGCACCATCAGTTCCTGCGAACGCGCGATGCGGTCGAACATGGGCCGCGCGAGGTAGCGGATGAACAGCGCCACGCCGCCCACCATCAGCACGCCCTTGCCGACGACCTCGGCCACGCGCAGCGCGATGCCGCCGGCGCCGAGCGCCTCGCCATTGGCCGTGCCGGTCCCGGCGGCGAGTGCGGAGACGATCACCATCACCAGCACCACCACGATGTCCTGCACGATCAGGAAGCCGAGCGCGACGCGGCCGTGCAGGGCGTCGATCTCGCCCTTGTCGGACAGCAGCTTGACGATGATGATGGTCGACGAAAAGGTGATGGCGACGGCGATATACAGGCTCGCCAGCGGGTCCATGCCCAGCCACAGGCATATGAAAAAGCCGATGACGGAGGTGAACAACACCTGCCCCAGGCCCGTCGTCAGCGCCACCGCGCCCATGGTGCGGATCAGGTGCAGGTCCAGCTTCAGGCCGACGACGAACAGCAGGATGGCGATGCCGAACTTCGCCAGCACGTCCAGGTGTTCCGACGCCGTGGCTATGTCCAGCACCGACGGCCCGGCCAGGATGCCGGCGGCGATGAACGACACGACCAAAGGTTGCTTCAGCACCAGGCCGACCGCGCCCACGGCCGCCGCGAACAGCAGCACGACGGAAAGTTCGTGAAAAACGTTGTCCAGTCCCATCCCGGAGCAGTCCCCTCCCCATAGCCCTTACCCACTCTATGGGTGCCGGCCGGTCCGTTTCAATCGTCCGGCCGGTTAAAGGTAAGGCTCGTTCGGACCCAGTGGGACCTACGGGTTACGCCCGCGCCGGAGGGATGGAGTAGGTGCCCGTGCAGTTGGCGATGGGGCGGCCGTCGTCTTCGGCGGTGATGCGCACGCCGGCGACGACCAGGCGCTTGCCGGCCTTTAGCGTGCGGCCGTGGGCGACGACGCTGCTCGCGCCGGGCGTGTCGACCACGTCGACGGACATGCTGGTGGTCACGGCCAGCGCCACGGACCCCACATGGCTGAGCACGACGGCATAGAGCGTCAGGTCGGCCAGCGCCATGAGGACAGGCTCGGCCATGCGGTCGCGGTTGGGGCCGCGCAGCAGGTCGGGCCGCTGGGCGACGCGCAGGGTCGCCTCGCCGGTGCCGATGGACACGGTCTCGATGCCGAAGACGGGCACGAAGGGCGCGTCGGCCTTGATGATCTTCTGGAATTCGGGAAGGGTGATGGCGCTCATGGCATCAGCCTATCACCGGTCGCCGGCCCGGCACAGTCCTGCTTGTCATTCCGCCGGCACCGTGTAATCGACCGCCAGGCGCATGTCGCGCAGGGGGCGGACGCGGCGGATGCTTTCCTGGTAGAGCGGATGCGCCTTGTAGGCGGCCAGGGCTTCGGCGTCATCGAACTCGCCGTAGACCACCACGTCCGGCTCGTCGGACAGGGCATCGTGGCGTTCGTTCACGGCCACTTCCAGAAGCCGGGCGTGGGGGATGTCGCGCAGAATGGACAGGCCGTCGCGGATGGCGGGAATGTCGGCGGGGTCCTTGGCGGAAAACAGGACGATGTGACGCAGCATGGCGAACGGTGCGGCCTCTCGGCAGTCAGGATCAGATCGCATCCTGCCGCGCCGCACCATGGAAGTCCATCACCCGCCGCCGCGCCGGCGCTCGCGCCGGGCCAGCAGGTAGAAGCCGATGCCCGTCACGCCCATGATCCAGCCGAGCCCGCCCAGGACGTCCTGAAGGCGCAGGCGGTCTTCCTGGGCGGCCATCTGCTCGCGCAGCGGGTTGACCTGGGCCGCCACGGCGCGGGCGACGACGGCCTCCAGGGCGGCTTCCGACATGGCCGGTGCCGCGGCCTCCTGCGCCGGCTGCGCTTCGGCCGCCGGGGTCCCCCGGGGTGCGGCGGACGCACCCTCCGGTCCCGGCAGGGTGGGCGGCAACTGCGCGGCGGTGATGCGGAAGGTGGCGCGGTGGCCGTCGCCGGTATCGACCTCCAGCAGGTGGTCGACGCGGCGGGTGGCCTCCAGCGAGAAACGGCCCTCGGCATCGGTGACGGCCGTTCCCAGCGCCGCGCCGTCCGGCCCGGTCGCCGTGACGTCGGCGCCGGAGACCCGCCCGCCGCCGGGAACGTAGACGGTGCCCGTGATGGCGGTGCCCTCCGTCGTCGCGAACAGCTTGATCTTGTGGGCCCAGGCGGGCGGCGCGGCCGTCAGCGCCAGCAGCAGGACGGCCAGCGCCGTCAGAAGCGGGATCGCGCGCATCAGGCGTTGCTCCCCACGGCCGGCACGGGCTGCGGCGCGGGGCGTGCCCACAGGGCGTCCGGCTTGACGCGGGCCAGCAGGGAGATGGCGGCGGCCGTCACCACGCCTTCGACCACCATCACCGGCAGGTGGGCCAGCACCACCAGCTTGGCCGCCGGCACAAACGCCGCGCCCGAGGCCGCCAGGGCCACCGCCGCGCCCAGGGCCGAGAGGGCGATGGCGAGCGCCCCGCAGGCGAAGCCGGCCGCCCAGGCGCCCCGGCCGCGCGTCACCAGGTCGCGGAACAGGTGGTGGACGACGATCGCGGGCAGGCCGATCAGCACCAGGTTGACCCCCAGCGTGGTCACGCCCCCGAAACCGAAGAACGCCGCCTGCAGCAGCAGCGCCACCGCCATGGCGGGCAAGGCGCTCCAGCCCAGCAGCAGGCCCATGAGCCCGTTCGCCAGCAGGTGGGCGCTCGACGGGCCGACGGGCACGTGGATGAGGGAGGCGACGAAGAACGCCGCCCCCACCACCGCCGCCTTGGGCATGTCGTCGGCCTTCAGCTTCGTCAGGCCGTAGCCCACACCGGCGGCGGCCAGGGCGGTGCAGCCCGCGATGACGGGCGCGCTCACGACGCCCTCCACCATATGAACCATGGTGTTGTTACTCCATGTCGCGGACGTTGACCCACATCAGCCCGCCTTCCTCCAGCGGCACCATGTCGCCATCGGGGTTGGCCACCGGGTCGTCGGCCTCCTCCAGGGCGGCGAAGCCCCACCAGCCGGCGCGCGGCATGGCGTAGGAGAACACGCCGTCCGGCCCGGCCTTGATGACCTGGGTGACGAAGGCGTCCGCCGGCGCGGTGACGGAGCCGTCGTTGCGCCATTCCACCTCCACCTCGGCGAAAGGCACCGGCTCGCCGTCCTTGCGCACGATGCCGCGGAAGACGTTGCCCGTCCACAGGCCGTAGGGGCGCGCCAGCGGCTCGATCTCCACCGGCAGGCCGACCAGGGCATCCCAGCCTTCCTGGGCGTCGAAGGCGTCGACGACGACCTTGGCGTGGTGGACGATCATCTTGCCTTCGGCCGGCTCCCAGTACGGCGCGGGGGTGATGAAAAAGACGTAATCGGCCGGCATGGTGACCGCGTGGGACAGCGTGTAGGCCGTCTTGCCGTCGATGGTGCGGGCCTCCGCCGCATTCGTCAGGTCGGTGACCGCGCCATCGGCCAGCACGCCGATGCGCTGCGGCGCGCCCATGTCCATGAGCGGGCCCTGTTCCATGGGGTGCGTGAAGCGGATGTCCAGGTCGACCGTCGTGCCGGTTTCCGGCGTCAGGATGTCGGCGGACGGGATGATTTCCTGGAAGTGGGCAGCGGCC
Source organism: Caenispirillum salinarum (assembly GCF_044803115.1). Lineage (GTDB taxonomy): Bacteria > Pseudomonadota > Alphaproteobacteria > Rhodospirillales > Rhodospirillaceae > Caenispirillum > Caenispirillum salinarum_A. Next base: position 822,955 of record NZ_CP085224.1, read on the forward strand.
GGCTGGGCGGCGGAGAGAAGGGCGGCGGCAAGCGCCGTGATGCCGAGACGCATCGTGCGGTGTCCTTTCATGGCTCGTCCGCCCGGCACGGAGATCCGGCGGGGGCGGTGGCGTGACATCGGGTTCAGCGCGCCACCGCTGCGGACAGAACCGGACCAATGGCACACCCCGGCCATCGGAAAGGCGACGCTTGCGCCGGCAGGTCTCCTGGCTTGCGGGTCGTCGTCTCCATCCGCGGCCTTCCCGGCTGTGCCAGTGGCCATGGTTTCGGGTGGGGCGGAGACTCGCCGCGCACAGTTGCGGGGGCAGCCACGGCTCGGCGGGGTGGAAGCGGTTGTCCCAGGCCCTGCCGTCCCGTGTTCCCTTTCAATCCCGTTTCCGGGAACCGGCACCGGCGCAACCCTAGCAGAGCAGACGGGCTGCCTCAACGACGGGGTGCGGAGTGCGCACGATCGGGCCGTTGTCGAGGAACCTCCACCGCTGTCCGCGCGTAAGGCGAGAAGAGACATTCCCCCATACGGCCCAGGCCGGAAGGACCCGAAATCCATGATGTTGCGATCCATTGCCGCTGCCGCGCTCGCCGGAGCGCTGCTTGTTCCCGCCGCGACGCCGGCCGTCGCCCAGGTCGGAGAAGGATCGGCCCTGACCCACGAGACGGCGCCGCTCGACAATCCCTCGCACCTGGACCTGCAGAAGGCGCTCATCGCCTGGCTGCGCTGCACCGACGCCACGCCCGAGAAGGTGGACCTGGAAAAGATCCAGATGCGCCTGCTCCAGACAACCCAGGTGCCGCAGAGCGAGGCCGAGGCCCTGGCCGAACTGGAGGCCGCCGCGCGCGCCATGGGCGAGGCCGTGGACGAGGACGGCTGCGACAGTCCGCGCGTGAAACGCCACATCGCGCTGTTCGACACCTATCTTCGCCCGGCGCTGGAGCAGTAGCCCGACCCTTTCCGCGAGTGCGCGCCATGACCGCCGATCTGCTCGACCGCCTGCACCTGGTTCCCGGCTCCGTCGCGCGCCTGGTGGATGCGCCGGATGACTGGTCCCGGAGGCTGCCCGCCGCAACCTCCGACGGCGTGACGTGGGTCGACGAAGGGCCCTGTTCGTGGCTGCTGGCTTTCGCGCGCGACCGGGCGGGGCTGCAGGCCCTGGTGCCGCGCGCCGTACCCGTCCTGGCCGAGGATGCGGTGTTTTGGGTGGCCCATCCGCGCGGCGCGCACAGCGACCTGACGCGGGAAAAAGGCTGGCAGCCGCTTGTCGCCGAGGGCTTCGGCGCGACCGAGTGCGTGCCGCTGGACGAGCACTGGCAGGCGCTGCGGTTTACCCACCAGCACGACACCCGCCTGCGCCACGGCGGCGTCAGTCGGCCCTGACCTCGGGACCCAGCCCGAGCAGGGCCTCCAGCGAGTCCGGGCGGCGCACCACATCGGCCAGCGTGTGGCGGTCGAGCACCGCCAGGAAGGCTTCCTGCGCCTGTCCCAGCATGCCCTTGAGCCGACAGGCGGGCGAGATGGCGCAGGCGTCGGAGGCGCGGTCGAAGCATTCCACCAGGTCGTCGCGGGATTCCAGGGCGCGGACCACGGCGCCGATGCCGATCTCGGCGGCCGGCCGCGCCAGGCGCACGCCGCCGCCGCGCCCGCGCAGGCCCTCGACCACGCCCAGGCGCGTCAGTTCATTGGCGACCTTCATCAGGTGATGACGCGAGATGTTGTAGCGTTCGGCAATGTCGCGCACGGTCAGCGTCCGGCCGGCGCCGGGCGCGCGGCGCTCCACCACGGCCAGCGCGATGAGCAGCCGCAGGGCGAAGTCGGTGTGCTGGGTCAGGCGCATGGCGGCGGCTCCGGCGAAAAGATGCCGCCAGGATACCGCTTTATGCGGCGGTGTGCACGCCCCGCGCGGTCAGTCCTCAAGGGCCTCCATGAGGTTGTCGAGCTGCCACCAGAACATCTCGTCACCGGCATAGCCGGTGATACGGCCGATTTCCTCGCCGTCGTCGTTCACCAGGACGAAGGTGGGCGTCATGCGCACCGGTTCCTTGGTCTTGATGTCGACGGGCAGCGGCTTCTGTGTCAGGTCGACGCGGCGCAGCGGCGCCCGCGCGGCTTCCTCCGTTTTCGGATAGATGGGGCCGATCTCCTCGGTCCAGGCCTTGCACCAGGCGCAGCCGGGCGCTTCGAACATAACCAGCTCGGCCGCGTGCGCCGCCCATGTGTACCCCAAAAGAGGTACAATGGTGATCAAGTAAAATAAAATCCGTTTCATGGCGTTCCTTGTCCTCCCCATGCGCAACGTCTGAAGCCACTGATTCGCCGCCGTTTTCAAGGCCCCCTCAATTTTGGGTCTTTTTTTCCTCTTGCATCCTGGGCCACATCACGTCACGCTATTCCAGAAAACACTAATATACTCAGAGCCGCCGGGTCAAAGACTCAAAAGAACACCGGTTTCTGCGTATAATAAGAAGTGTGGGGAGGCGGAAGGTCCAAAGCCCCGCCTAGAACAAGTTGACGCAATGCTGGCCGCGCCTTTGCGAGCATCGGACGAGTTTTGCCTTGCGTCAAATAACCGGGGAAGAAAGGGAGGCGTTCGTGCAGCGCAAGACATCTGCGATTTCCGCGATGGTGGCGACGGCTGCCGTTGCCGGTCTGGCTTTGGCCGCACCGGCGCAGGCGGCTGACCTGGTCGACTACAAGGTGGTCGACGACTGGACCATTCCCGAGAGCCTGACCGGCCAGCCGGGCGATCCGGTCAACGGCAAGGTGGTCGCCGTCGATCGCAAGCTCGGCAACTGCCTGAGCTGCCACAAGATGCCCGTTCCCGAGGAGCAGTTCCACGGCGAGACCGGCCCGTCGCTCTGGGGCGTCGGCAACCGCTACGAGCCCGAACACCTGCGGCTGCGTTTGGTGGATTCGAAGGTCATCAACCCCGAGACCATGATGCCCGCCTTCTACAGGGTCGAAGGACTGCACATGGTCAAGGACAGCTTCGAAGGTGAACCGATCCTGACGGCGCAGCAGGTGGAGGACGTGGTCGCGTACCTGGTGACGCTGACCGAAGAAGAACCGCAGACGAACTGAGGACGACCCTACCGTGTCGCGAGACGCGAGCACCGGGCCCGCACTGAAGGCGGGCCGCGAACCCTCGCGCTCGTCCGGGGAGACTTGGAAGAAAGGTCAAGGAAAGATGAAAATGATGTCCAAGGCGATGAGCCGCCGGCAGGTGTTTTTCTCGATCGGTGGCGTGGCCGCCGCCGGTGTCGGCATGACGTTGATGCCGGGCCTGGCGAAGGCCAGCCCGGAAGAGGTGCAAAAGGCCATCAAGGAAATGATCGGCGACACCACGCCGCAGGAAGGCAAGGTGTCCCTGGACCTGCCGGAGATCGCCGAGAACGGCAACACCGTGCCCGTCGGCGTGTCCGTCGACAGTCCCATGACGGAGGACAGCTACGTCAAGGCCGTGCACCTGATGGCCGACGGCAACCCGTCGCCCGAGGTGATCACCTTCAAGTTCACCCCGCAGTCGGGCCGCGCCGAGGCGTCGACCCGCATGCGCCTGGCGCAGACGCAGAACGTGATCGCCTTCGCCGAAATGAGCGACGGCTCCGTCTATCGCGCCGCCCAGCCGGTGAAGGTGACCATCGGCGGCTGCGGCGGCTGACCGGGCAGGCCGGGCGGCCTGACGGTCGGGTCCGGCGGCGATCGACATCACGGCGGCCGCTCCGCCTCTTCATGACCATGGCATGAGGCGGCCGCGACAGGACAAGTTCGGAGGTTTTACAATGGCCAGCAAGCCCCGCGTGCGCGCGCCCAAGTCCGCTTCCAAGGGCGAGGTCGTCGAGATCAAGACGCTGATTTCCCACAAGATGGAAAGCGGCCAGCGCAAGGACAGCGACGGCAACGTCATCCCGCGCCAGATCATCAACCACTTCGAGGCGCGCTTCAACGGCGAGCCCTTCTTCGTCGCCGAGATCGAGCCGGCCGTGTCGGCCAACCCCTATATCTCCTTCTACCACCAGCCCCAGGAAAGCGGGGAGTACGAGTTCGTCTGGAACGACGACGACGGCTCCACCTACAGCACCAAGAGCAAGCTGAGCGTCGAAGGCTGATTTCCTTTCCGAAGGGCCGGGTGAAGCGGGCGTACGACCCGCCACCCGGCACCTTCCAACACCGGCCGGGGACACGGTCGGGACTTAATGAAGAACGACCGGGGAGGTCAACGATGAACACCAAGCTCAAGGCCCTGACGGCCGCCATTGCGCTCGGCCTTCCGGCCCTGGCGCTCGGCACCGGCCCCGCCGCCGCCGATGAACTGGCGGAAGGCAAGTGGGGCGAGTACCAGGCGGGCGACAAGCGCTCCGGCTACACCTACGCCGGTGCCGAGACCCGCGCCATGCAGGACGACGAGTTCCAGAACCCCGCCATGCTCTGGCTCGACACGGGCATGAGCGAGTGGGAAGCCGCGGCGGGCGACGCCGGCAAAGCCTGCGCCGACTGCCACGGCGACGCCGAGGAAAGCATGACGGGCGTCGCCACCAAGTACCCGGTCTATTCGGAAGAGACCGGCAAGATGATGAACCTGGAGCAGCGGATCAACTTCTGCCGCACCGAGAACATGCAGGCCGAGCCCTACAAGTGGGAAAGCGACGAGCTGCTGGGCATGACGGCCTACGTCAAGAACCAGTCCAAGGGCATGCCCGTCGACGTGTCCATCGACGGCCCGGCCAAGGAGTTCTGGGAAAAGGGGAAGGAGTTCTACGAGACCCGCCGGGGCCAGCTCGACCTGGCCTGCACCCATTGCCACATCGACAACGCCGGCAACGTGATCCGCGCCGAGACGCTGAGCCAGGGCCAGGGCAACGGCTTCCCGCTGTATCGCCTGAAGTGGCAGAAGGTGGGGTCGCTGCACCGCCGCTTCCGCGGCTGCAACAACAACATCCGCGCCGACAAGCTGCCCTACGGCTCCGACGAGTACACGAACCTGGAGCTGTACGTGACCTGGCGCGGCAACGGCCTGCCCATCGAGACGCCGGCCGTGCGCAAGTGACGTAAGGCCTTCGCCGGGCCACGGCGGGCGGGGCGGGATGCCTCGACAGTCCCGCCCCGCCACGGCCGGCGACGCCCAACGATCTTCACTCACCAACCGAGACGACATGAGCCCGGGCCGCGAACGCGCGCGCCCGAACCGGGGAGGCTTGTCCTAAGATGCTGTTTACCCGACGCGATTTCCTTCGCGCCACCGCCGCCACCGCCATCCTCACTGGCGCCGGCACCGTGAGCCTGGGGCGCACCGCCTACGGTCAGTCCAGGATGATGACCCAGGACGACCTGCTGCGCTTCGAGCCCAAGGGCCAGGTGACGCTGCTGCACGTGACCGACATGCACGCGCAGCTCAAACCCGTCTTCTTCCGCGAACCCTCCGTCAACCTGGGCGTCGGCCAAGTGGCCGGCAAGCCGCCGCACGTCGTCGGGCCCGAGTTCCTGAAGATGTTCGACATCGCCCGCGGCACGCCCGAGTGCTACGCGCTGACCTACGTCGACTTCGTGGACCTGGCCCGCCAGTACGGCAAGCTGGGCGGCGTCGACCGGCTGGCGACCCTCATCAAGGCCATCCGCGCCGAGCGGCCGGAGAACACCCTTTTCCTGGACGGCGGCGACACCTGGCAGGGCAGCTACACCTCGTACCACACCAAGGGCGAGGACATGGTCAAGGTGATGAACGCGCTCACCACCGACGCCATGACGGCCCACTGGGAGTTCACCTACGGCCAGGACCGCGTGCAGGAACTGATCGACCAGATGGACTTCCCCTTCCTGGCGGGCAACGTCATCGACGCGACCTGGGAAGAGGCCGTCTTCGACAGCACCAAGATGTTCGAGCGCGGCGGGGTGAAGATCGCCGTCATCGGCCAGGCCTTTCCCTACACGCCGATCGCCAATCCCGGCTACATGATCCCCGACTGGTCGTTCGGCATCCGACCGGAGCTGGTGCAGGAGCACATCGACAACGCCCGCGCCAACGGGGCGGAAGTGGTGGTGCTGCTGTCGCACAACGGGTTCGACGTGGACCGCAAGCTGGCGGGCATGGTCGACGGCCTGGACGTGCTGCTGACCGGCCACACCCACGACGCCCTGCCGCGCGCCATCGACGTCGACGGCACGCTGCTCATCGCGTCGGGCTCGCACGGCAAGTTCCTGTCTCGCCTGGACCTGGACGTGAAGAACGGCAAGGTCGCCGACTACACCTACCGCCTGATCCCCGTGTTCTCCGACGTCATCACGCCGGACCCGGACATGGCCAAGCTGGTGGATGAGGTGCGCGCGCCCTTCGCCGCCGAGATCGACCGCGTGGTCGGCACCACTGATTCGCTGCTGTATCGCCGCGGCAACTTCAACGGCACCTTCGACGACCTGATCTGCCAGGCGCTGCTGGAGGAACGCGACGCCGAGATCGCGCTGTCGCCGGGCTTCCGCTGGGGCACGACGCTGCTGCCGGGCCAGGAGATCACGGTGGACGACATCCACTCCATGACGTCGATCACCTATCCGGAGGCCTACCGCTCGCAGATGACCGGCGAGACGCTGAAGGCGATCCTGGAGGACGTGGCCGACAACATCTTCAATCCAGACCCGTTCTACCAGCAGGGCGGCGACATGGTCCGCGTCGGCGGCATGGGCTACACGATCGACGTCGACAAGCCCATGGGCAGCCGCATCAGCAACATGACCATGCTGAAGACCGGAGAGCCCGTCGACCCCTCCAAGGAATACACGGTCGCCGGCTGGGCCTCGGTCAACGAGGGCACGGAAGGCCCGCCCATCTGGGACGTGGTCACCAACTACGTCGAGAAGCACAAGACCGTTGAACTGGCGCCCAACGACAGCATCCAGGTGCGCAGCTAGACGGACCGCACCGGCACGGCCGCCGCCCCTGCGCGGACGGCGGCCGCCACCGGACCGCGCTTTACCGGGGAGACCATCGGCCATGACTGGCCCGGACGATATCGACACGCGCGCCCCGGCGCCGGGGCGTGGCGGACCCCGCGCGGCCCGCCAACGCACCCGCGCCGCCTGGTCAGGGGGCGATGTAGACCCAGCCGTCCAACTGGCGTTCCACGATGGCGGCAATGCCGGCCTGCACCCATTCGACGCCCGAGATCAGGTCGTCGGGGCTGCGGTCGGTGGTGTCCATGGTGTTCTTGCAGCCGATGTACTCGATGTTGAACTTCAGCTGGTTCTCGATGCGCTCGGCGACCGGGCTGTCCTTGTACAGCGCCTTCATGCCGTCGCCGTAGGCGACGATGGCGAGCTGAACGTTATCGAACCCGTAGAATTTCTGCAGGTTGATGGCGTTCCACAGCACGTTGTTGACCGTCTTCTCGTCGGCGCTGGTCAGCTGCAGCACGATCTTGCGCGGGGTGTCGAACCCCGGCGGCGGATCGGCGAACTCCAACTCGGCCGCCTGGGCCGGGACGAGGGGAACGGGCGCCGCCAGCATCAGCGCGGCGACCGCCACAAGGCCGCCCGTAACGCGGCGGCGAGCGATTTTCTTCGTCATGTCAAACACCTGCGGGCCTCCCTGGATGGCGGCCCCGAGGATTGTCCGCCGCCGCTGCCGCGCTCGACCATCGAATGCGCGGCATGGCGGCGCGGGCGGGCCGCTGACCGACATGGTGGCCCAAAGCGCGATCCACTTCCAGCCCGACAATCGGACATACGAAACAAGCCGGATCACATTCCAGCGAGCCCCGCTCGCCACAGTTCAGGATCAGGGAGGACATGAGCATGAAAAGGGACGCGACGCCCGTCGGGCGGACCCAGGCGCCGGCGCCCGAGGCGCCCGTCGCCGACACCGGTCGACGCAACTTCCTGCGCCGCAGCGCCGCCGCCGTCGGGGCCGTCGGTGCCGCCGGACTGGTCGGCGGCAAGGCCTTCCCCGCCGGCGCGGCGACCATGGCCGAGGCCAACCCCGAAAACCTGCCGCCCAACGTGCCGGAGTGGAACAAGTACCTGGGCTATTCCGTGGACTGGCAGCCCTATGGCCTGCCGTCGGAGTACGAGAAGGACGTGGTGCGCCGGTCCGTCGAATGGCTGACGGCGACCCGCGAGTCGTCCATCAACTTCACGCCCATCCAGGACATGCACGGCTTCGTCACCCCCAACGGTGTCTGCTTCGAGCGTCACCACGCCGGGGCGGCCATCGTGGACCCGGTGGACTTCCGGCTGATGATCAACGGCCTGGTGGACAAGCCGCTGGTCTTCACCCTGCAGGACCTGATGCGCATGCCGTCGGTCAGCCGCTTCCACTTCCTGGAGTGCGCGGCCAACAGCGGCATGGAGTGGCGCGGCGCGCAGCTCAACGGCGTGCAGTTCACCCACGGCATGATCCACTGCGTCCAGTACACCGGCGTGCCTCTGCGCACCGTGCTGGAAGAGGCGGGCGTGAAGCCCAACGGCAAATGGATCATGGCCGAGGGCGGCGATTCGGCCGGCATGAACCGTTCCATCCCCATGGAAAAGGCGCTCGACGACTGCATGCTCGCCTGGGCCATGAACGGCGAGATGCTGCGGCCCGGCAACGGCTATCCGCTGCGCCTGGTGGTGCCCGGCTGGGAAGGCAACATGTGGGTGAAGTGGATCCGCCGCATCGAGGTGGGCGACAAGCCCTGGTTTGCGCGTGAGGAAACCAGCAAGTACACCGACCTCATGCCCAACGGCAAGGCGCGCCTGTTCACCTGGGAGATGGACCCCAAGTCCGTCATCGTCTCGCCGTCGCCGGAAAAGCCGGTGCTGCACAAGGGCCTGAACCAGCTGCGCGGTCTGGCATGGTCCGGCCGTGGCAAGGTCAAGCGCGTCGACGTCTCGCTGGACGGCGGCCGCAACTGGCAGGAGGCGCAGCTTGACCAGCCGGTGCTGGACAAGTGCCTGACCATGTTCCGCATGCCGTTCGAATACACCGGCCAGGAACTGCTGATGCAGTCGCGCTGCATCGACGAGCACGGCGTGGTGCAGCCCACCATGCAGGCGCTGCAGAAGGTGCGCGGCGTCAACTCGGTCTACCACAACAACTCCATCCAGACCTGGCTGGTGAACAAGAACGGGGAGGTTGAAAATGTTCGTCTCGGTTAAGACGCGCCTCATTGCGGCCACGGCCGGCGCTCTCGTCGGCCTGGGCGTCGCCTCGGCCGCCTGGGCCGGCGACGGCCTCAAGCTCGGCCTCGGCACCGAAGCCACGCCCGAACAGGTGAAGGGCTGGGACATCGACGTCCGCCCCGACGGCAAGGACGCGCCGGTGGGCCAGGGCGACGCCATGGAGGGCGAGCAGGTCTACCTGGAGCAGTGCGCCCACTGCCACGGCGAGTTCGCGGAAGGTGCGGGCCGCTACCCCGTGCTCATGGGCGGCGAGGGATCGCTGGACGGCCCCAGCCCGGTGAAGACCCCGGGCAGCTACTGGCCGCACGCCTCCACGCTGTACGACTACATCTACCGCGCCATGCCGTTCGGCAACGCGCAGTCGCTGACGCCCGACCAGACCTATGCCCTGACCGCCTTCATCCTGTGGGTGAACAACGTGGTCGAGGATGACTTCGTCGTCAGCAACGAAACCATCGGCAGCATCGAGATGCCCAACGCCGACGGCTTCATCGAGGACCCGCGTCCCGATGCCCAGCCGGAGGTTGTGTGCATGAAGGACTGCGACGTCCCGACGGAAATCGTCGGCCGGGCGCGCGCCATCGGTGTGACGCCGGAGGATGGCGGCGGCGCGGCCGTGGACTGACACGGCTGACCGACGTCACTTGAGCCCGCCGGATTTCCCCGGGTCCGGCGGGCTCTTGCCGTGCGCGCCCAGGCTGCATTCCCCTGGTGTCCCTGGCGTTGTTGTGCGCCGCGAGGACAGGCGATGCTTGAAGGAATAACAAACACCCCCAACGCCGCCGGGAGATGCCTGCCATGCGCCTGTCCGACGATCAGGTCGCGCGTTTCCGCGACGAAGGCTACCTGTTCTTGCCCGACACCTTTTCCGCCGACGAAACCGCCGTCCTGCGCGACGAGGCGGCGCATGTCTTCACGCTGGACCGGGAAGAGGTCTGGCGGGAAAGCAGCGGCGTCGCTCGCACGGCTTTCGCCGCCCACACCTATTCGGATCCCTTCCGCCGCCTGGGCCGCCATCCGCGCCTGATCGAGCCGGTGATGCAGTTGCTGGACGGCCGGGTCTACATGCACCAGTACAAGATCAACGCCAAGGCGGCCTTCGACGGCGAGGTCTGGCAGTGGCACCAGGACTACGGCACCTGGAAGAACGACGACGACATGCCCGAGGCGCGCGCCATGAACATCGCCGTGTTCCTGGACGACGTGACGGCGGCCAACGGACCGCTCATGTTCATCCCCGGCAGCCACAAGGCCGGCGTGCAGGAGGCCGGGCACGACCTGGAGACCACCAGTTATCCGCTGTGGACGCTCGACCGCGCCAAGGTGACCGAACTGGCGGAGGCCGGCGGCATCGTCGCTCCCACGGGGAAGGCGGGGTCGGTGTTGATGTTCCACTCCAACCTGGTCCACGCCAGCCCGCCCAACATCAGCCCCTTCGGCCGGACCATCGTCTACCTGAGCCTGTGCGAGGTGGAAAACCACATCCGCCGCTTCAAGCGCAAGGCGTGGATCGCCCACCGCGACTTCACGCCCATCGAGCCTCTGGACGATGATTGCCTGGCGGACCTCGTGGCGGCGCGGCGGCAGGGAACGGCGGCAGAGTAGGCGCGCCGGCCCTTCCCGACGATGAAACTTCGCCACCCGTTGCGGTGTCCCCGCGTTTTTCATGCAGGTTCACCCAGAAACGGGAGGTATTCCCATGGCTGATCGTCCGACCGACGAACCCCGCCCCCAGACGGACACGGACAAGGCCGTTCCGCACGAAAGCCCGCCGAACCAGCCGCGTCCCTCCACCTCCACCGGTGCGGCGACGGAAACCACCAGCGCGCGCCAGGGCCTGGGCGCCGAGGGCGAGCCGCCCAAGAGCAAGACCCTGCGCACCACCCTGATCGTGCTGGGCGCGGTGATCGCCGTGGTCATCATCGTGGGGCTGTTCGCGTAAAACCCGGAGCGGTTTCCGGCCACGCCCGCAGCCGGAAAACGCGAATAGGGTCGCGGAGCCGAAGGCGTGTGCGGAGCACACAGTGCGACCCCGCGCCGCTCAGGCGCGTGAGCCTTAGTGGCGCTTGAACGTCGGTTTCGGCGCCTGCGCCGAAACCGAAAAGAAGCTCCAGGGGTTCCGAACCGGGGCGAGACGCACGATCTTGTGGGAAAGCGCACCGACGCCACCCACAGGAGACCGCCTATGGCGCCCCGGCCCGCCCCCGATCACAAGGACCCGGCTTTCCTCGGCCGCTGTGTCGACCAGGCGATGGCGCGATCGCGCGCCGATCTGGTCATCAAGAACACCCGCTTCCTGAACGTCGTCACCGGTGAAATCGCCGAGGGCGATATCGCCGTGTGCGGCGACCGCATCGTCGGCACGTACGAGTCCTATGACGGCGCCGAGGAAATCGACGGCCGCGACCTGACTTGCGTGCCCGGCTTCATCGACACGCACGTCCACTGCGAGTCCACCCTTGTCTCGCCCCTGGAGTTCGACCGCTGCGTCCTGCCGCGCGGAACCACCACGGCCATCTGCGATCCGCACGAGATGTGCAACGTGCTGGGTGGCGTGGGCCTGGACTATTTCACCCGCGCCGCCGAGGGCACGGCGCTGGATCTGCGCGTCCAGATGTCGTCCTGCGTGCCGGCGACGCACCTGGAGACGTCGGCCGCCACGCTGTCGGCCGTTGATCTTCTGGCCTTCCACGGCCACCCCAAGGCGCTGGGCCTGGCGGAATTCATGAACGTGCCGGGCGTCCTGAACAAGGACCCCGACGTCATGGAAAAGCTGGCGGCGTTCCAGGGCGGCGTTATCGACGGCCATTCCCCACTGGTCAGCGGGCGCGACCTCAACGCCTATCTGTCGTGCGGCATCCGCAACTGCCATGAAACCACGACGCTTCCCGAGGCCATGGAGAAGCTGCGCAAGGGCATGCAGCTGCTCATCCGCGAGGGCACGGTCTCCAAGGACGTGGACGCGCTGACGCCGGCCCTGACGGCGGAAACCTCGGCTTTCTGCGGGTTCTGCACCGATGACCGCAACCCGCTCGACATCCACGAGGAAGGCCACCTGGATCATGTGATCCGCCGCGCCATCGCCAACGGCGCGCCGCTGGCGCACGTCTACCGCGCGGCCACATGGTCGGCGGCGCAGGGCTTCGGCCTGACCGACCGGGGGCTGATCGCGCCGGGCCGGCGGGCGGACATCGTGCTGCTCAACGACCTGGAAACATGCGACGTGCATTCGGTGCTGTCCGCCGGCCGCCGGGTGACGCCGGAGGTGTTCGAGGACCGCCCGGCGGTGGCGCCGGTCGGGCTGGACAGCATGAAGCTGGACGCGGTGCGGGCGGAGGATTTCGCCGTGCCCGCCAACGGTCCGTCGGGGCCGGTGATCGGCGTGGGTGCAGGGAAGATCGTCACCGAGCACCTGACCCTGGACCTGCCCTACAAGGGCGGCCTGCGGCACCCGGACGTCTCCCGCGACGTGCTGAAGGTCTGCGTGCTCGCCCGCCACGGCATCAACCGCAACATCGGCCGCGGCTTCGTGAAGGGCTTCGGCCTGCGCGAGGGCGCGCTGGCGTCGTCGGTCGGCCACGACAGCCACAACGTCTGCGTCGTCGGGGCGTCCGACGCCGACATGGCCGTGGCCGTGAACCGTTTGCGGGAGTTGGGCGGCGGTTTCGTCGCCGCGCGGGACGGCAAGGTTCTGGGGGAACTGGCCCTGCCCATGGCGGGCCTCATGAGCCTCAAGCGGTTCGAGGACGTGCGCGAGGACCTGGTCGCCTTGCGCGACGTGGTCCGCGCCATGGGCTGCCGCCTGCCGGAACCGTTCCTGCAACTGGCCTTCCTGCCCCTGCCGGTGATCCCCCATCTGAAGATCACCGACATGGGACTGGTCGACGTGGACAGGTTCGAACTGATCGCGGCGTGATGTTTGCGGCAGGACAGGAAGGTGGAAGGTGTGGGTGGACCCCGGCTTTCGCTGGGGTGACGGGGAAACTTGAGCGCTATATCAGGCGCTTATAAATCCGGCGTCCCAGCGAAAGCTGGGACCCACCGAAACCGTCTGCCACCCTTCCGCTTACTGCGCCGCTTCGTCGGAGTTGCCGGCACCCGAGCGAGCATCACGCATGGTCGCGCGCATGCCGTCGCGTGCCTCGGCCACCGTCACGGCGCCGTCGTTGTTCGCGTCCAGGTCCTTGAAGCGGGCCAGCAGTTCCTCCTGGCTGACGGCGCCCGACCCGTCGGTGTCCATCACCTCCAGCAGCCGCTGGAGCTTGGCGGTGCCGCCGCCGTGCATGTTCTTCATGCCGTGGCCGCCGCCGTGCTTGCCGTAGCCGCCATGCATGCCGCCATGCATGGCGCCGTGCATGCCGTGCTGACCGCCCTGCATGCCGCCATGCCGGCCCATGCCGCCGCGCTGTTCCATCATCTCGGCGCGCATTTCGGCGCGGGCGGCCTGCATCTCCTGCGCGGTGATGGTGCCGTCGCCATCGGCATCGGCCTTCTGGAAGCGCTCGGCATGCATGGCGTCGGCCTCGGCGCGGCTGACGGCACCGTCGTTGTCGGTGTCGGCGGCGGCGAAGCGCGGCGGCACGCCGTCGGACCCGCTGTCCATGCCCTGGGCCAGGGCCGGCGCGGCGGCGGCCAGCGTGACGGCGGCGGTGGCGATCATCAGGGTCTTGCCGAAGGTCTTCATGGATATGTCCTCTTTCGTTGGGGTCGATGAGGAGACTGTGCCGGTCCTTCGTAACGCCCGTGCGTCCGCGCCTGTATCAGAGGGTAACAGGCGGTCACAGCGGCTACCGCAGCGCCTCCACGATCCGGCCCGAATAGGGCGCGACCACCGCGACGTCGGCCTCGGGCGCGTTGGCGAACAGGCTGAGGGCCATCAGCAGGCCTTTCAGCTTCATGCGGTCCTCGGCGGTGATCCGCGGGTTGGTCTCGATCTCCCGCTGGGCCTCGGCCAGGGCGTTGTCGGCTTGGTCGGTGCGGCTGGCCAGCACGCCCAGCGCCTTGGTCACCCGATTGGCGACGCCCGCCCAGGCTTCCGGCGTGTCGAACCCGTGGCGGCCCACGGTCGCCCCCATGGCGGTGTAGGCGTCGGAGCCGCGCAGTTCCTCGACCACCAGGGCGAAGGGATTGCCGGACAGCACCGAAGGCTTGAGCACCTTGGGCGCGACGGCGCGGGCCGCGTCGTCATGCTGTTCCGTCCAGGCGCGCATGGCGGGGATGGAGGCAACGAAGGCTTCCATGGTGCGGTCGGTCAGGGCGGCGCGCTCCTCCTGCGCGGCCAGGGCCGCCCGGGGCGCGAGGAACGAGGCGCCGGGAAGGCCGGCGGCGGCGCCCGCCACGACGGCGGCGGCTAGGGCGAGGGCGGTCAGGCGGCGGCAGAAGCGCATGGGCGCGGTCTCCAATCTGCGGTCCGGTCCGGGTGGGGCGGGTCGGCATCCACCCTGCCACGCGACCGTGGCGATCGGAAGGCGGGCGGCGGCAGATTATTCCTCCTGCGACCCCAATGCTTCGGCAAGCTGCTCGGCGTAGGGGGTGACGGCCTGAAGGTCGCCCTCGGGCACGTTCCGCACGGCCGTCGCCATGCCCACCGAGGCCAGGATCTGCTCCTTCTCGGCCGCCGAGAGGTTGGGGTTGTTGAGGACCTGGCGGCGCGTCTGATCCAACTGGTCGGGCGTCGGACCGCTTTCCTCCATCTGCAGGGCGGCCAGGGCGCGGATGACCCGGTCGGCGGTCACCGCCCACTGCTCGGGCTCGGTGAAGCCGTGGGCGCGGATGGTGTCGGTCAGCTCGTCATAGGCCTGGCTGCCCTGGATGCGCTGGAGCCCGACGCTGAAGGGCTCGGCGGCAAGGGTCTCGGCGTCGAACCGGCGCTCCGTCAGGGCGCGCGTCTCCGCGTCCTGGCGCATGGCCCAGGTCTGCACGTCGGGGATGGAGGCCATGAACGCCTCGATGTCCGAGCCCGTCAGTGGCGCGACGTCCTTCACCGCCTTGCCGCCGTTGTCGCTCCCGTTGCTGTTGGCGGCGGCCGCCGTCGCGGAATCGGCCTCCTGGGCGGTGGCGTCGGGCGCGCCGGCCAGCGCGAGCACTGCCGTCCCGGCGATCAGGGCGGCGGCAGCGATGGAACGGGTCTGCGGCATGAACTCCTCCCAAGCCGGGGTCATGAGTCGGGGCGGCGTGTCTGTCATACCGGACGGCACACGCAATCGTACACTTGTCGTTCGGCAAGGCCGACCGGCCGCCGCGCCTTATGGCGCGTAAAGGCTGTGTGCCGTCTGAACGCAGCGTCGATGATTTCAATCATCGGCGTGTCCGTCAGATAGGGCAGGGGCGGCGATCGGACAGCCCGCCGGGGGTGGTATCCCATGCCTAAGAGGTGGTCCGCCGTTGCCGCTCGCCCCGCATCTTGCGGCGGCGCATGAGGCCGTCGGCCACCGCGCGGCACAGCAACGCCCAGGCCGCGCCGATGCTCCAGCCGGCCAGCACGTCCGTCGGCCAGTGCACGCCCAGATAAACGCGCGACACCCCCACCAGGACCGCCAGGGTCAAGGCGACGCCGATGACGTAGCCCTTCACCCGCCGCCCCGGCTGCACGGCGGCGATCAGGGCACCGAGGGTCAGGTAGGTGACGGCTGCCAGGGTGGAATGGCCGCTGGGGAAGGACAGGGTGTGGACGTCCACCAAGTGCGGCACCAGGTCGGGGCGGGCGCGGTCGAACAGGGCCTTGAGCCCCTGGCTGATGACCATGCCGCCGCCGATGGCCGCCACAACCATGGCCGCAGCGCCGCCGCGCCGGATCAGCAGCAGGTAGCCGACGGTGATGAGGGTGAACAGCGTCAGCACCGGGTAGCCGCCCAGGGCGGTGATGTCGTTGGCGCTCTGCTCCACCCAGGCGGGGCCTATGGGGTCGGACAGGTCGCCCTGCGCGCGGAAGAAGTGCAGAACCTGGACGTCGAAGGTGCGCGTCTCGTTTTCCGCCACCTCGTCGGCGATGATGCCAAACGCCCAGATGGCGGCGAAGCCCAGCGCCAGGCTGACCAGCCAGCGCGCCTCGCGCCGCAGCAGGACGGCGGCGTCGGGAGCTCGGGCGATGAGGCGTTGGAGGAGGGTGTTCATGCTCCCGCAACGCGCGCAGGGCTGCGGGAGATGCGGGGCGGCTGAATGAACCGCCGCCCCGACGGTCGCCGTGTCAGACGTTGAACAGGAAGTGCATGACGTCGCCGTCCTGCACCACGTAGTCCTTGCCCTCGGCGCGCATCTTGCCGGCTTCCTTGGCGCCGACCTCGCCGCCGCAGGCCACGAAGTCCTCGTAGGCGATGGTCTCGGCCCGGATGAACCCGCGCTCGAAGTCCGTGTGGATCTCGCCGGCGGCCTGCGGCGCGCGGCTGCCCTTGCGGACTGTCCAGGCGCGGGCCTCCTTCGGACCGACAGTGAAGAAGCTGATCAGGTTCAGCAGGTCGAAGCCGGCGCGGATGACACGCGACAGGCCCGTTTCCTCCAGCCCCATGTCGGCCAGGAACGCCTGCTTTTCCTCGGCGTCCTCCAGCTGCGCCACCTCGGCCTCGATGGCCGCCGAGATGACGACCGAGGCCGCGCCCTGTTCCTTCGCCATCTCCGCCACCTTGGCCGACAGGGCGTTGCCCTCGGCCGCCGACTCCTCGTCGACGTTGCAGACGTACAGGATCGGCTTGGCCGTCAGCAGCTGGAGCTGGCGGAAGATCTTCAGCGCGTCCATTTCCCTGTCGTCGGGGCGGAACAGGCGCGCCGGCCTGCCGTCGCGCAGCCCTTCCAGGATGGGCTCCATGACGGCGACCCACTCCTTGGCCTCCTTCTCGCCCGACTTGGCCTTCTTGAGCAGCGGCTGGATGCGGCGCTCCAGGCTGTCCAGGTCGGCGAGCATCAGTTCCGTCTCGATGGTCTCGGCGTCCCGCAGCGGGTCGATGGAGCCGTCGACGTGGGTGATGTTCTCGTCTTCGAAGCAGCGCAGCACCTGCACCACGGCGTCGGTCTCGCGGATGTTGGCCAGGAACTGGTTGCCCAGGCCCTCGCCCTTGGACGCGCCGCGCACCAGGCCGGCGATGTCCACGAACTCAAGCTGAGTCGGGATCACGCTCTTGGACTTGGCGATCTCGGCCAGCTTGTCCAGGCGCTCGTCCGGCACGGCGACGCGGCCCACGTTGGGCTCGATGGTGCAGAAGGGGAAGTTGGCGGCCTGGGCGGCGGCCGTCGACGTCAGGGCGTTGAAGAGGGTCGACTTGCCGACGTTGGGCAGGCCGACGATGCCGCAGTTGAAACCCATGGTTCTCAGGACTCCGTGTCGGGACCGCCGGACGAACCGGTCAGCTTCGCCTTGGCCTTCGCCAGCGCCTGAGCCAGCGCGCCCTGGGGCTCGGCCTTCCTATCGGCCTTCGCGGGCGTGGCGGGGGCGGCTTGCGGTCCGGTCTCTGTGTTCTGTTTCGTTTCCGCCGTAACGGCCGGCGGCCGGGGCGGTTTCTCGGGCTTGGGCGGCTGGGTGTCGACGGTGACCTTGTTCATGAACCGGCCCTCGTCGCCCTTGACCATCAGCGGCATGTGTTTCGCCACCGCCTCCAGCAGCGGAGTGAGCCACTCTTCCTCCGTCTTGGAGAAATCGTGCAGGACGTACTTCGCCACCTGCTCCTTCCCCGGCGGCCGGCCGATCCCTAAGCGCACGCGCCAGTAGTCCTTGCCGATATGCTGGTCGATGGAGCGCAGGCCGTTGTGGCCGGCGTGCCCGCCGCCCTGCTTGACGCGGATCTTGCCGGGCGCCAGCTCGATCTCGTCATAAAGGACGATGACGTCGCGCGGCAGGATCTTGAAGAAGCGGCAGGCGTCCCCGACCGACTGGCCGGACAGGTTCATGTAGGTCATGGGCTTGAGCACCATGACCTTCTCGCCACCGATGATGCCGTCGGCGTAGTCCGCCTGGAACTTGCTCTTCCATGCGGAAAAGCCATGGCGGCGGACGATTTCGTCCGCCGCCATGAACCCGATGTTGTGGCGGTTCTTGGCGTATCCCGCGCCGGGATTGCCCAGTCCGACCACCAGTCTCATCGGTCTCTCCTGTGTTTACAGGCGATTACTCTTCGCCTTCACCTTCTTCCTCGCCCTCCGCGGCCGCGGCGGACTTCAGGCCCGACGGCGCGGCGATGGTGGCGATGGTGAAGTCACGGTCGGTGATGGTCGGCGCAACGCCGGCCGGCAGCTTGACGGCGCTGATGTGCAGGCTGTCGTTGACGTCCAGGCCGGTCAGGTCGCACTCGATGACCTCGGGCAGATCGCTGGCCTTGGCCTTCACCTCGATCTCGTGACGCACGACGTTCAGCACGCCGCCGCGCTTGATGCCCGGGGACTTCTCTTCGTTGATGAAGCTGGTGGGAACGCTCACCACCACTTCCTTGTCGGCGGAGACGCGCAGGAAGTCGATGGCCTGCGGATCGTCGGTCACCGGGTTGAACTGCACGTCGTGGACCATGACGGTCTCAGGATTGCCGCCCTCGACGTTCAGGGTGAAGACCCGGGTGTTGAAGCCGGACTTGTGCATTTCGGCGATCAGCGGGCGCGGGTCCATGGCGACCAGCTCGGTGGGCTGCTTGTTACCGTAGACCACGCCGGGCACGAGGCCGGCTCGACGGGTCGCACGGGCTGCCCCCTTACCGGCCCGATCGCGTCGAGAGACGTTCAGGGTGTTTTCGTTGGCCATTGTTCAAAAGCTCCTTTAGGGCCTGACAACGTCATGGGCCTCCAGGGGTGCCCAAGACGCCGAGCCCCGCACGGCGGCCGGCGGGGCATCGAAAGCAGGGTATCTATACCGGATAGGCCGATATGGCAACCGCGAATGGGGAGATTGCCGGAGGCGGGTGACGCCGAAGGCGTTCAGCGCCGGGTCGGCCGAGACAACCGTCAGGTCCTCCGGCAGCGCCTGGGTGGCGATCATGCGGTCGAGCGGGTCCTTGTGCACGCCGTCCATGAGCCCGGCGTGCCGGGCGTGGTCCATGGTGACGGCGAGCGGCTGAAATGCCTCCCGACAAAGGACGGCTGAAAGGTCATCTGCAATCCTTGCGACGTTCGGCAGCTTGCCGATCCGGAATTTCGTCGTGATTTCCCATCCGGGTGCCGCGAACTCAGCGCGGTCAATTGCCGTGCCCTTCCCACCCCGCCAAAGGAAACGCCCCACACTGCTTGCCAGCAGTATGGGGCGTTCGTCCCTGATGCGTTAAACGCGCTGTCGCTCGCGCGTCAGTCGAACAGGCTGGAGACCGAGCGTTCGTCGCTGATGCGGTCCACCGCCTCGGCCAGCAGCGGGGCGATGGTGATCTGGCGGATGTTGTCGGCCAGGCGCACGGCCTCGGTCGCCTGGATGGAGTCGGTGACCACCAGTTCCTTCAGCGGGCTGGAGGTCACGCGGGCCACCGCGCCGCCGGACAGGACGCCGTGGGTGACGTAGGCCGAAACGCTGGTGGCGCCGGCGTTCATCAGCGCGACGGCGGCGTTGCACAGCGTGCCGGCCGAATCGACGATGTCGTCGACCAGGATGCAGTTGCGGCCCTTCACGTCACCGATGATGTTCATCACTTCGGAGACGCCGGCGCGCTCGCGGCGCTTGTCGATGATGGCCAGGTCGGCCTCGATGCGCTTGGCGATGCCGCGGGCGCGGACCACGCCGCCCACGTCCGGCGACACGACCATCAGGTTCTCGCCCTCGTAGCGGTCCTTGATGTCCTGGGTGAACACCGGGGCCGAGTACAGGTTGTCGAGCGGGATGTCGAAGAAGCCCTGGATCTGGCCGGAGTGCAGGTCCATGGTCACCACGCGGTTGGCGCCGGCCTGGGTGATCAGGTTGGCGACCAGCTTGGAGGTGATGGGCGTGCGCGGGCCGGTCTTGCGGTCCTGGCGGGCGTAGCCGAAGTAGGGGATGACGGCCGTGATGCGGCGGGCCGAACCGCGGCGCAGCGCGTCCAGGCACACCAGCAGTTCCATCAGGTTGTCGTTCGCCGGATAGCTGGTCGGCTGGACGACGAAGACATCCTCGCCGCGCACGTTCTCCTGGATCTCGACGAAGACCTCCATGTCGGAGAAGCGGCGAATGCTCGCGTGCGTCAGTTCCAGGTGCAGATAAGCCGCAATGGCTTCGGCGAGAGGACGGTTGGCGTTACAGGCGAGGACTTTCATGGGATGGCGGTTCCCGGGGCGCTGGACAGGGGGACGAAGCGAAAAGCCCGGGGGCGGGGGCTCCCAGGCGCGCGGACTTTAACAACCGCCCCCCGGGGTGTAAAGCCGTGTTCACCGGCGTGTCATGGTGCCCTGGCAAGGGTTTCCGGCGGCATGCAAGCCGACCTCAGTTGCGCCCGTCGTTCCCTTGCCCGTGAACGCGCCGGAGAAGCGGGATGATCCCGTCGACCGCATTGCCGGCGATCAGGAAGGCCAGGTCCGGCCAGTCGCGCAGGGCGTAGCCGCGGGGCAGCACGTTTTCCTGCCTGACCGTGCCGATTTCCCTGCCGTCGGGCGTCATGACGCTCCACACGACGCGGATGCGCTCGCGCTGGTCGATTTCGGGCGTGATGGAGACGAGGGCGGCCAGCGCCGCGTCGGCCGTTCCGGCGTCGGCGGCGACGGGGGCGCCCACCTGGCGCAGGACCGAGGCCGCCGCGCGGGCCATCAGCCCGTTGTTGCTGCCGCCGCCCGGCGCGCCGGTCACGGGCAGGATCTCCACCCGCGGCAGGCCGGTGACGCCCGGCGAGGCGGTTCCGCCCGGACCGGACAAGGGCTCGATGCCGTCCAAGAGGCCCAGCGGCTGCCCGTCCGGCACCGGCACCCGCGCCTGTTCGGCGGCGGCGAGCGCGGGAACGGCGGCGGCGACCAGGGCGTCGGCGGCGGCGGCCAGTGCCTCGGCCGCCGCCGGGTCCGCCGGCCTTGCCGTCCAAAGGGCGCCGGGCACGCGGCCGCGCGCCTGGGTGATCATCAGCGGCCGGCCCGACCCGTCCCGCAGTTCCAGCCCGAGCACGACCGTCAGCGCGTCGGAGCCGTCATCGGCCGCAAGGTCCAGGAGCGATGAAATGACGCGATGCTCGCCCTCGCGCGGGGCGTCCACGTCGGCGGGCACCTCGGCGGCCGCCAGCCCGCGCGCCACGGCGGCGGCCAGGGCCTGGGCGACGGCGGCCGGGGCGCCGTTCGTCGGCGGCACCGCGACCACCGACCCCGTCACCGGCCGGACCAGCCGCCCATCGGGCGGCGCGGCGTCGCGGGCGAAGGGGCGGGGCGGGTCCGCGCAGGCGGCCAGTGCGAGGGACAGCAGCAGCAGAAGCGCGCCGGCCATCATCCTCGGGACGGCCGGCCGGAGTCGCGCGTGTCGGCGGAGCATGACGAAGGCGCGCGCCCGCTCAGCGTTCCAGGGCGATGGCGGAAAGCTGGCGGCCGTACTGCGTCTCGCCGCGCAGGGTGTTGCGGCGGTAGCTGAAGAAGCGGCCTTCCTCGCGGAAGGTGTCGCAGGGGGTGGGCATGACCATGGTGATGCCGATCAGCGCCAGCCGGCGCGCGACGTAGCCCGGCAGGTCGAAGCGGTAGTGCCCCTCGCGCCCCGACGGGCTGAAGTAGTGCTCGTTGTTCGAGTCGTCGTCGATGAACTGCTGCGGGAACTCGGGCCCCACCTCGTAGGAGCGCTGGCCGATGCACGGGCCGATGCCGGCGATGATGCGGTCGAGCTTCGCGCCCTGTTCGACCATCACCTCCACGGTGCGGTCCAGGATGCCCTCCAGCGCGCCCTTCCATCCGGCGTGGGCGGCGGCGACGACGCCCGCCTGCCCGTCGGCCAGCAGCACCGGCGCGCAGTCGGCGGTCAGCACGCCGACCGCCAGCCGCGGCACCGTGGTGACCAGGGCGTCGGCCACCGGCGCATTCTCGCTGTCCCAGGTGCCCTTTTCGACCACCAGGACCTTGGTCGTGTGCTGCTGGCTGGCGGTGGCGAGGGATTCGGGCGGCAGCTCCATCCGTTCCATGGCGATGGCGCGGTTCTTCCGCACGTTGGCCGGATCGTCGCCGGAGCCGAAGCCGCAGTTCAGGCTCTGGAAGGGGCCCGTTGAAACACCGTGGTTGCGCGTGAAATAGGCGTGGCGAACGTTTGAAAGCGCGTTGAGCGCGGATACGGTAATCATGTGGAGCCTGATCCCTCAAATCCCGGAAGGGGCGGCAGGGCCGGATCGGCCAGAGCCAAGACCTTGAACAAGGTGCCCATTTCCGCGGGATCAATCAAGCGATGTAAGGCCTTTCGAACCTCCGCGGCTTGCTGCGGTGCGGCATTCTGGGCCAGCACGTCGGCCCGCTGAACGATGCCGAGAGCGTTCAGGAAAGCCCCCTGGTCCACGGGTCCCGACGCCTTGGCGCCGCCCGCCTCGCCGGCCTCGGCCAGCGCCTGGAAGTCGACGTGCGCGGTGATGTCGGCGCAGCCCGGATCGACCAGGACGGGGTGGAACTTGTGGCGCTTGAGCGCCTGCACGCTGTCGCCGGCGGCGGACTGCGCGTATCCGTAGTCCACCGCCAGCATGACGCCGCCCTGTCGGGCCAGCCGCGCACCCAGGTCGCGGGCGATGGCGCCGGCGGCGGGGCACGTCTCGACGATGGAGCCGGGGCCGGCGGCGCGGGCGTGCTCCGGCACGTCCGCCGCGTCGATCTCGGGCCCGGGCGTGAAGGCGTAGGCGCCGTCCTCGTTCACCGTCACATGGCGTTCGTGCCAGCCGTGAATGGCCCGCTGGCACTGGCGCACGGGCAGGGCGTCGAAGAACTCGTTGGCGATGACGATCAGCGGCACGTCGCGCGGCAGTTCCGCGATGTCGTCGTGCCATCGGGGCGCAACCCCGCTCTCCGCCAGGGTCCGGGCCTGAATGGCGCGCAAGGGGCGGGAGCGTTCCACCAGGTGCACCGACGCCGACTGGCGGAAGGGCGGCAGCATGCCGGCGGCGCGCAGCACGTCGGACATGAGCGTGCCGCGCCCGGGGCCCAGTTCCACCAGGGCGACGCGCCCCGGCCCGTCCATCAGCTGCCACGCCACGGCACACCACAGGCCCAGGATCTCGCCGAACATCTGGCTGATCTCGGGGGCGGTGGTGAAGTCGCCCGCGAGGCCGAAGACGTCGCCGCGGCCGTAGTATGCGGCCACGGCCTCGGCCATGTAGTCGTCGAAGGGAATGGAGCCCTCGGCGTCGATGCGCGCGCGCAGGACGCTGTCGGGATAGGGTTCGGTGTCGCGTCGGACGCCGGTCATGCCTCACGCTCTTTGTCGTTGGCGGGAGCGGAATCGGGCGCCGCCCGGAAGCGGCCGGAGGCCACCATGACGGCGATGCCCAGGAGAACCATGGGCAGGGACAGGAGTTGGCCCATGCTCAGGCCCGCCGCAAGGGTGCCCAGGAACGGATCGGGCTCGCGGAAGAACTCCACGGCGAACCGCGCGAGGCCATAGCCGGCCAGGAAGGCCCCGGCGATGAAGCCCTTGCGGGCGCGAATGGCCGGGATGCGCCACAGGACGAAGAGCACCGCGAACAGCACCAGCCCTTCCAGGAACGCCTCGTAGAGCTGGCTGGGATGCCGGGGCACGTCGCCGGCGCCGGGGAAGACCATGGCCCAGGCCACGTCGGGCGCCGGGCGGCCCCACAGCTCGTTGTTGATGAAGTTGGCGATGCGGCCGAAAAACAGGCCGATGGGCGCGGCGGCGCACACCAGGTCCGCCATGCGCAGGAACGACAGCTTGTGCCGTCGCGAGAACAGCCATATGGCCGCCAGCACGCCCAGCACGCCGCCGTGGAAGGCCATGCCGCCCTGCCAGACCTGCGCGATCTCCAGCGGGTTGGAAAGGTAATAGCCCGGCTTGTAGAACAGCACGTATCCCAGGCGGCCGCCCAGCACCACGCCCAGGGTCGCCCACACCAGGAAATCGTCGACCTGCTCGCCGGTGGGGGATTCGGAGGTGCGTCTGGCCAGGGCGCGGACGTACCACCAGCCCAGCAGAAGGCCGGTCAGGTAGGCCAGCGCGTACCAGCGGATGGCCAGCGGGCCGATCTGGATCGCGATGGGGTCGATGACCGGATAGGCCAGGGCGAGGGTCGTCACGGTGGGGTCTCTTCCGGCGGCAGGAATGGAACAGGGGCGGACGGACGGAGCGAGCCGGAGGCTGAACGCTCCGGCGCCGCCCCCCTTACTTGTAGCGGTCGGCCGCGTGCAGGAACCCCTGCACGTAATCGGTCACGCCGTCTTCGAGCGAGGTGAAGGGCTTGTCGTAGCCGGCCTCGCGCAGGCGGGTCATGTCGGCCTGGGTGAAGTACTGGTACTTGCCGCGCAACTCCACCGGCATGTCCTTGTAGCGGATATTGGCCTCCTTCCCCAGCGCGCGGTAGACGGCCGCGGCCAGGTCGGCGAAGGAGCGCGCCTTGCCCGTGCCCACGTTGAACAGCCCGTTCACCTGCGGGTTGTCGAGCAGCCACATCATGACGTCAACGGCGTCGCGCACATAGACGAAGTCGCGCAGCTGGCCGCCGTGGGGATAGTCCGGGTTGTGGCTCTTGAACAGGTCGAAGTGCGCGTCGGCGGCGGCGTGCGGATAGACCTGGCTGACGACGCTGGACTGCGGGCCCTTGTGGTACTCGTTGGGACCGTAGACGTTGAAGAACTTCAGCCCCGCCCACTGCGGCGGCGCATCGCGGTTCTCCATGACGCGCCGGGCGATGCGGCGGTCGAACAGGTGCTTGGACCAGCCGTAGGCGTTCAGCGGACGCAAGCTGGCAAGGTGGGCCGGCGTCATGGCGTCGTCGAACCCCTGCGACCCGTCGCCGTAGGTGGCCGCGGAACTGGCGTAGATCAGCCGCACGCGGTTGACCGTGCACCAGCGCCACAGCGCGATGGACAGGTTGAAGTTGTTGTCGACGATGCGGTCGGCGTCGCGCTCCGTGGTCGAGGAAATGGCGCCCATGTGGAACACCGCCTCAATGCGGGTGCGGTGGCTGTCCAGGAATTCGAACAGCTTGTCGGGGTGGACGATGTCCGTCAGCTCGCGCTTGGCGACGTTGCGCCACTTCTCGGTGTCCCGCAGGCGGTCGACGACCACAAGGTCGCGGGCCCCGCGCGCCTCCAGGGCGGCGAGAATGTTGGAGCCGATGAAGCCGGCGCCGCCGGTCACCACGTACATGCGGACCCTCCCAAACTTGCGCAGGTCCGGCGCGGCGCGATCGTTGCGCGCGGCCGGGCCGTCCGGTTATAGGCCGCGCGCGGACTGGCCGCAAGGCGTGGGCGGTTGCGAAGCCCGCGCGGCGTCTCCATACTCTGGCTCAGGATTCGGCGGTGGCCGCTGGGTGCCGCCCATGATGGAGACGATGGAACCATGCAGACGCAAAACCGCCTGTTCGACGATGTCGCCCGCGTTGCCGGGGGCGCGCTGGGCGCGCTGACCGGCGTGCGCGACGAGATCGAGGGCATCATCCGCCACCGCCTGGAGCGCACGCTCTCGGAGATGGACCTGGTCACCCGCGACGAGTTCGAGGCGGTGAAGGCCATGGCCGCGGAGGCCCGCGCCGAGAACGAGCACCTGGCCGCCCGCATCGAGGAACTGGAAGAGGCGCTCAAGCGCCGGGCGTCGGGCGCCTCGGCCTCCAGCGCGACGCAGGGCCGCCGCCAGTCCACGCAGGCCACCCGCCGCACGGGCGCCCCCGCCGGCACGGGCACCGCCGCCCGCAAGGCCGGCGTCGACCCAGAGGGCGAGATCGACGGCGAGGCGTCCGAGGACGAAACCGGCGGCGACGACACCAAGGCCTGAGGGCCGGGCCGCCGACCGGCGGCCCGCCATGCGAGGAACAGACTGCACGGCGGCGGCCCCACGGGTCGCTGCCGGGTCTGATTTGGCGCCTATCTCTCCGGCAACTTTTCGCCGAGGTCGACCTCCAGGCGCAGCTCCGTCCCGTCCCGACCTGACGACCACTGCGGCTCGGCGCCGATCTGGCGCGCCAGACCGTCGATCAGCCTCAGGCCGGAACCGGCGCCCTCGCGTCTCTCGTGCGCCCCCTCCGGCAGCCCCTTGCCGTTGTCGGACAGGCGGAGCGTCACCCGACCGGGCCCGGCCACCGTGGTTTTCACGCCGAGACGGCCGGGGCTCTGATCGAAAGCGTGCTTGATGCTGTTGGTAATGAACTCGTTCACCACGAGCCCGATGGGAACGGCTATTTCGGGCGTGATCTCGATGTCCTCCACCTCGAAGACCGGAGTCAGGCCGGCGGCGGTGCAGTCGTGCGCGCGGCACAGGTTTTCCACCAGCGGCACGATGTAGTTCCTGAGGGAAAGCAACTCCGTCATCTTGGCCTGATGCAACTGATCGTGCACGAGGCGCAGGGTCTCGATGCGCTCTTCCACCGCCTTCAGTTCCGCCCGCGCCTCGGTCGACGCGACGTTGCGGGCCCGCATCCGCACCAGCCCGGTGACGATCGCCAGGTGGTTCTTGACGCGATGCTGGAGTTCACTGAGCAACTGTTCGTTCCTCTCCAGCGCAGCCTTCAGGCTGTGGGCCTTGTGCAAGCGGTCGATCACCGGCCCCAGAATGGCCGTGTAGGTGCGCAGGAAGGCGATGTCGTCGTCGTTGAAATCGCGCGGCGTCCTGGCGTCCACTTGCAGAAGGCCGTAGCGCCGGCCGCCGGGCAGAAGGATCGGCACGTTGACCATCGCCCGCACGCCTTCGTCCTTGAGGAACTGCGGGAACGCGAAGCGGTCCTCGGTCTGGATGTCCTGCACGATCACCGGATGCCCGAATGCGGCGGAGTAGGTTTCCGAGGATTTGTCGGCCATGAGAAGGCGCAACTGGTTGACCACCCCGGTCCGCCAGCCGAACCCGGCCCGTACCAGCAGGCTGTCGCCGTCCTCGCTGATCTCCATCACTTTTGCAAGCTCGGTATCCAGCGCCTTGCTGACCAGCCGGCAGGCCTCGAAAAGAATGTCGTCCAGGTCCTCACAGCGCAGCGCCAGTTCGCCGAAATCCCCGATCACCTTCTGGCGCTGAATCATCTGATCGGCTTCCGGCATCGGGTGCTCTCCCGTCGTATCTGTGCGTCTGGCGGGCGGAGACGTCAAAAAAAAACGCGCCAACATGGGGACTTGATCCCACAGAGTGCCACTGCCGGCTGCGGTCAGTCCACTGACATTACGAGGACGCTTAATCTCTCGAAGGCGGTCGCATGGTCGCGAAGGTCGTGCAGAATCGATGAATTTTCGATGACCCGTCTGATATCCACCGTTTTTTCGTTTTGCGGGCGCAACAGGACGCTTGCCAGGGACTCCCGCCTCTGTCAGGCTAGCTCTTGTGGCTCGGGCCGTGCGCGGCAACAAGATTTACTCTCGCCGCGCCTATCCGTGCCGCCCTTTCGCGGATGCGAAACACCGCGTCCGCCTTGCGCCAGGGAGGTGACCGCATGTATTCGGCCCCGCTCGACGCCGCGTCGCTCGACGCCAACCCCATCGATCTCGTCGAAACCGTCGCCCTGTCCCGGGACTGGCCCGTCGATCGGCCCAGCGCCCAGGAAGCCGCCATGGACGTGCCCGGCCACTGGTGCGAGTACGGCCTGTTCTTCGCGTGGTCGCAGGACCTGGAAAGCCTGCACTTCACCTGCGCCTTCGACATGCGCATCCCCAAGGACCGCTGGCCCGACGCCTACGAGCTGCTCGCCCACCTGAACGAGCGCATGTGGCTGGGGCACTTCGCCCTGTGGCATGACGACGGCATCCCCATGTTCCGCCACACCGCCATGCTGCGCCACGGGCTGAACGAAGAGACGCTGGAGGAACTGATGGACCTGGCGGTGGAGGAGTGCGAGCGCTTCCACCCGGCCTTCCAGTTCCTCATCGACGGCGGCATGACGGCCCGGCAGGCCATCGACGCCGCCATGCTGGATACCGTCGGCGAGGCCTGACCCCTCTCGCCGGCCGTACGGGCCCCCGGAGCGCGCCGCCTCCATCCCAAGTCCGCGCTCCGGGGGCCGTTTTTCCCGTCCGCCTCGCCCGGGCCTGTGCCTCGGGGCTTGATGCGGTGGGCCTCCTTCGCGTTTCATGCCGGGGCCTGGCATTTTTCACACGCCCCACGCAAGGAGACGGTCCCCCATGAGCATTTCCATCCTCCTCGTCGGCTGCGGCAAGATGGGCGGCGCCATGCTGTCCGGCTGGCTGGAGCATTCCGTGTCGCCCGAGAACGTGGTGGTGGTCGAGCCCAACGGGGTCGAGGAAACCACGGCCAAGGTCGTCCCCTCGGCCGACGCGGTGCCCCAGGGGTTCCGCCCCGACGTCGTGGTGCTGGCCGTCAAGCCGCAGATGATGGACGAGGTGGCCCCGGCCTTCGCGCGGTTCGCCTCCGACAAGACGGTCTTCCTGTCCATCGCCGCCGGCCGGACGCTCGCCTCGCTGCGCCGGGCCGTGGGGGCGGACGAGGCCGTGATCGTGCGGGCCATGCCCAACACGCCCTCGGCCGTCGGGCGGGGGATCACCGTCTGCTGCCCCGGTGAGGGCGTGACCGACGCCATGCGCGACACCTGCACCATGCTGCTGGAGGCCGTCGGCCAGGTGGCCTGGGTGGACGACGAGACCCAGATGGATGCCGTCACCGCCGTGTCGGGCTCGGGCCCGGCCTATGTTTTCGCGCTGACCGAGGCCATGGCGGCCGCCGGCGAGGAGGCGGGGCTGCCGGCGAACCTGGCCGCCATGCTCGCTCGCGCAACCGTGTGCGGCGCCGGGGAGTTGATGTACCGCGCCAGCGAGGACCCCGCCCGGTTGCGCGAAAACGTCACCAGCCCCGGCGGCACCACCGCGGCGGCGCTGGAGGTCCTGCGGGCCGACGACGGGTTTCCCGCGCTGCTGGAAAAGGCGGTGGCCGCCGCCGCCCGGCGGTCGAAGGAACTTGCGGGATGATGTAGGGTTTCAAGCAGTAACACCCGGACGGCGGCTCGACGTTGGTGATCCGTCGTCCGGCCAGGCACTCGCGTTTCGCCAGGAGGGTTCATGACCGCTTCCGATGCCCCGACCGACTTCGACGCCATCGGCGCCGCCGTCTTCGCCGTCGCCACGGCCAAGGGGTGGTCCAAGGTGACTCCGGCAGAGGTCGCCTTTCATGCCGGGCTGGACCCGCGCGACGTGGCGCGCTCCCATCCCGGCCACGAGGCCCTGGTGGACGAGGCCTTCCGCATGATCGACCGCCATGCCCTGGAAGGTCGCACCGAGCCCGACCCCAGCGAGCCGGTGCGCGAGCGCCTGTTTGACGTGCTCATGGCCCGATTCGAGGCGCTCAAGCCCCACCGCGAGGCCGTCGACCGCTACGTCCGCGGCCTGCCGCTGCACCCCATGACCGGCATGATCTCGGCGCTGCGGCTGGGGCGCTCCATGGCGCTGTCGCTGGAGGCGGCCGGCATCTCCGCGTCGGGCGTGCGCGGGTATGTGCGCATCAAGGGCCTTGCCTACACCTACCTGTGGGTGCTGCGGGTCTTTCTGAGCGACGACACCGAGGACCTGGCCCGCACCATGGCGGCGCTGGACAAGGCGCTGAAGAACGTCGACGACATCGTGGCCATGGTTCCGGGCCTGGGCTCCGGGGGGGTCCGCAACCCGTTTGCCGGCCCGGGGGCGGCGGCGGCCGAGACGGGGTCCGGCATGGAACCGGCACCGGGCGAGGGCGCCGGCCCCGACGAACCCGTCATGAAGGCGCCCGGCACCGACGCCAGGCCGGCCCGCACGACTCCGACCGGGGACGAACCCGAAATCGAGCCCGGCGACGACTGACTGCCGTCGGTCCGGCGTGCCGCAGAGCGTGAATTTTTTGTGGTACGGCATGACCGTTGTGCGGCGCAGCATATTTCGACTTGACTTGTGCGGTTGCGAAAACTAGCGTCTTTCCACGGAGATTTAACCCAATTGGAGGGAGGTGACCCGATGGCCGCCAAGACCGACATGCCGTTCGATTTCGACATGAGCAAGTACCTGACCGAGATGAAGGTTCCGGGCGTGGACATGGATGCCATGGTCGCCACCCAGCAGAAGAACCTGGAAGCCCTGACCGCCGCCAACCGCCTGGCGTTCGAGGGCATGCAGGCGATCATGAAGCGCCAGACCGAGATCGTGCGTCAGGCCGTGGAAGAATCCGCCGCCGCCGCCACCGGCGTCGCCGGTGCGCAGACCCCGACCGACAAGATGGTCAAGCAGACCGAGGTCACCAAGGAGACCTTCGAGCGCACCATTTCCAACATGCGCGAGCTGTCGGAGCTGGTCGCCAAGTCCAACACCGAGGTGCTGGACCTGCTGAACAAGCGTTTCACCGAGGTCCTGGACGAGGTGAAGACCACCGTCGCCAAGTCCGGCCAGCAGATCCCGGGTGCGGCGAAGAAGTAATCCTCGCCGCCACGGCATCCGCCGAGCGTTGCACCGGCCGCCCCGCATCCCGCAGGGCGGCCGGTTTGCGTTGGGGCGGTTGTCTTGGCCGAATGATGGCGCTGGGTTAGGGGACGTAGTGGGTGAGGCGCGGACACGCCCCACACTTTGCCTTAGGTATCGGAGTGGACCCGGAGGCTGAAGGTCAAGGCGCCCCGGCACTTTTCGATTCCAAGGGTGATACGAAGCCTGGATAACCAGGTCATCGCATCCTCCTCCGTCGGTCGGCGGGGCCTCCGCCACGGTCGGGGACGCCCAATCTTCCCCGGTCGCGCCGCCTGACCCCGGCGCTGCTGCTTTCGCCGACCGGGTGTCGCGACACACCGATTCGCTGCCGCAGACAACGAACAGCCGTGCTGGAAATGCCGCACCGCTCAGTCAGGTGCGTTGCGAGGAAAGGGCGCGTGCGCTAGATTTATGGACGGAGTGGGTGAGGCGCGCCAACGCCCCACCCGTTTCCTTATGAGTCGAAGTGGACCCGGAGAGCGAGGATCAGGGCGCTCCGGGTCTTTTCGATTCTAAGGGTGACACGAAGCCTGGCTAACCAGTTCATCGTATCCTCCTCCGTCGGTCGGCGGGGCCTCCACCTCGGTCGGGGAAGCCCATCCTCCCCGATCGCGCCGCCTGACCTCGGCGCTGCTGCTTTCGCCGACCATCGCCATCCAAGCCGGATTCGGTGCCTGCCGCAACGGATAATGCAACTTCCGGTAAGTCCTCCGGCCCAGGCTTGCTCTTCTTCAGCCGGTGCGGCTAGGCTTCTTGCTCTCTCCCACCATTGCACGGAGCGCCCGGCCATGGCCCAGGATGACGGCACCATCACCTTCGACGATTTCCTGAAGGTCGACATCCGCGTCGGCACCATTGTCCGCGCCGAGCCCTATCCGGAGGCCCGCAAGCCGGCCATCAAGATGTGGATCGACTTCGGGCCGGAGATCGGCGAACGGCGCACCTCCGCCCAGGTCACCGCCCACTATACGCCCGAAAGCCTGGAGGGTCGGCAGGTGGCGGCGGTCGTCAACTTCCCGCCCAAGCAGATCGGCAAGTTCATGTCCGAATGCCTGGTTCTGGGCTTCGCCGATCCCGACGGCGGCATCGTCCTCATCGCGCCGGACCAGACCGTGCCCAACGGCCAGCGGCTGCACTGAACCGGCGCTTACGCCCGATTCCCGATTGACCTGCTCGGGTATAACCGGTTGTCATTGCTGCACAACAACCGGGAGGACGTCACGCATGGCTTTCACCATTTTCCGCTTCCCAGCCGCCCTGGCGCTCGCGCTGGGCCTCGCGGCCGGCGGCCAGGCCGCCGCCTATGACGAGTTGGTGGAGAAGCAGGTCTTCGAGATGCCCGAATACACCACCGCCGGCGGCGAGACCATCGCGCCGGTCAAGGTGGGATGGGAGGCCTACGGCACCCTGAACGAGGCGAAGGACAACGCCATCCTCATCACGCATTTCTTTTCCGGCACCGGCCATGCCGCCGGAAAGTATGCCGAGGACGACGCCGCGCCGGGCTACTGGGACAGCATCATCGGCCCCGGCAAGCCGCTCGACACCGAAACGTACTACGTCATCGCGTCGGACACGCTGGTGAACCTGAACACCGGCGACCCCACCGTCACCACCACCGGCCCCGCCAGCATCAATCCGGACACTGGCGAGCCATGGGGCATGGACTTCCCGGTGGTGACCATCCGCGATTTCGTCAACGTCCAAAAGGCGCTGGTGGAAAGCCTGGGGATCAAGCGACTGCACGCCGTCATGGGCCCCTCCATGGGCTCCTTGCAGGCCTACGAGTGGGCGAGCGCCTATCCCGACATGGTGGAGCGCGTCATTCCCGTCATCGGCTCGGGCGCGTCGGACGCCTACCTGATCGGCTGGCTGAACGCCTGGGCCGCGCCCATCAAGCTGGACCCCAACTGGAACGGCGGCGCCTACTACGACGGCACGCCGCCCACCGCTGGGCTGGCCGAGGCGCTGAAGCTGGTGACCCTGCACGCCAACCACTGGGAATGGGCCGACGACACCTTCGGCCGCACCTGGGCCGACGAGGCCGCCGATCCCGCCCGGAGCATGACGGCGCAGTATCAGGTGGAAGCCGTGCTGGACCAGGTGTCCGCCGCCCGCGCGGCCAAGTCCGACGCCAACCATTTTCTGTACCTGGTGAAGGCCAATCAAGCCTTCCTGACCGGTCACGGCGGATCGCTGGCCGACGGACTGGCCGCCATCGAGGCGCCGGCGCTGGTGATCCACGCGCCCGAGGACCTGATCTTCTTCCCGGAAGCGGTGCGTGAGACGGCGACGCTGATCGGAGCCGACGGCACGCCGGTGGACATCGTGGAGCTTCAGGGGACCCGCGGCCATCTGGACGGCGTCATCGGCATCGCCCAGGCCGGCGACGCGATTCGGGCCTTTCTGGCGCAGGACGTGCCGGAACCGGCGGCTGCCGACTGAGGTTCCGCGTCTAGACCGGCAGTTCCACCCGCACCCGCAGGCCACCGAGGGGGCTGCGGTCCAGCGTGATGTCGCCGCCGTGGCCGCGCACGATGTCGCGGGCGATGGTCAGGCCCAGGCCGGTGCCGCCGGTCTTGGGATTGCGCGAGCCTTCCAGCCGGACGAAGGCCTTGAACACGGCTTCGCGCTTGTCCTCGGGGATGCCGGGGCCGTCGTCGTCGATGAGGATGACGATGGTCCCGTCCCGCACCCCGGCGCGCACCGCCACATGGCTGCCATAGCGCATGGCGTTGCCGATCAGGTTCTGCAGGCAGCGCTCCATGGCATTGCGCTTGAGCGGCAGCACCAGGTCGCGCTCCAGGTGCAGGTCGACGGGGTGGTTCTGGCGGCGGAAGCGCGCCGCCACCTCGGAGAGCAGGGCGCCCAGGTCGGTGGGGGCGATGCTTTCCGTCCCCTCGCCGCGGGCGAAGGCCAGATAGTCGTTGAGCATGCGCTCCATCTCGGCGATGTCCTCGCGCAGGGCGGCGACGTCCTCGTCCTCGTCGTCAAGCATGGCGAGTTGCAGCTTCATGCGCGTCAGCGGCGTGCGCAGGTCGTGGGAGACGCCGGCCAGCATTTCCGTGCGCTGTTCGATCTGGCGGGTGATGCGCTCGCGCATCTGATTGAAGGCCAGGCTGGCCTGCCGCACCTCGCGCGCGCCTTCCACCTTCAGGCGCGGTACCTCGCGGCCCTTGCCGAAGCTGTTGGCGGTGGCGGCCAGGCGCCGGACGCTGCGCACCTGGTTGCGCATGAAGACGGTGGCGATGCCCATCAGAAGCATTGACGTGCCCACCATCCACAGCACGAAAATGTAGGTGGTGGAACTGAACAGACGCTTGCGCGGGGCCAGCACGCGCAGCACGCCGTCGGCCAGCTGAACGCGGATTTCCACCCGGTCCTCCACCGACTCGGTGTCGATGATGAAGGGCCGCCGCACCCGCTCGTCCAGCGCGTTCACCAGGGCGTTTTCCATCTGGCCCCAGGGCTCGGCCTTGGCGCGGTTGGGCAGGATGGCCCCCTCGTGCAGGGTGATCGCCAGTTGCAGGCGGTGGTGCACGGTGGTCAGAAGCTGGGCGCGCGCTTCCTCGTCCGGCA
The DNA here is from genome assembly GCF_044803115.1 of Caenispirillum salinarum. GTDB lineage: Bacteria > Pseudomonadota > Alphaproteobacteria > Rhodospirillales > Rhodospirillaceae > Caenispirillum > Caenispirillum salinarum_A. Next base: position 857,130 of record NZ_CP085224.1, read on the forward strand.
TCCGGCGCAGCATGTCGGACACCAGCGCGATCTCGCCCGCCAGGCCGCCGGTCAGGCGGCGGAGCATGCTGTCCCAGTGGCGGTCGTAGAAGATGATGGCCGCCACCACCTGCGTGATGACCAGAGGCGTGATGATGATGAGCAGCGACCGCCCCATCAGCCCGCGCGGCGCCAGCCTCTTCAGGCTGCGTGGCGTGCGCAGCAGGCGCCGGCGGCGCGGCCGGTCGTCGCGGGCGGGGTCGGCCGTGCGGCCGGCGTCCTTCGTGTCGTCGGCGCCCGTTCCGCCGGAGCGTGAGATGGAAATGCCCATCGCGGTCTCGTCCGTCCTCTTGGCCCGGTGGCCCGGTGGCCCGGTGGCTTGGTGGCCTGCTGTCAGTCGGGCCGCAGCATGTATCCCTTGCCGCGCACGGTCTGAAGATAGCGCGGCAGCCGCGGGTCGTCCTCCAGCTTCTTGCGCAGGCGGGTGACCTGGACGTCGACGTTGCGCCCGGCGCCGCTGGTGCCGGTCAGCGCCGCCAGGTCCTCGCGGCCGAGCACCTCGAAGGGATGGTCGGCCAACGCGCGCAGCAGTGCGGCCTCCGCCCCCGTCAGATGGACGCGGACGCCGTCGTGGCACAGGTCCTCGCGCATGCGGTCGTACTGGAACGCGCCGAAGCGCAGGACCGGCGGGACGTCGATCGCCGCCGCCTCGGCCGCCGGCGCCGGGGCCGGTGTCGTGCGGCGCAGGATGGAGGCGATGCGCAGCAGCAGTTCGCGCGGCTCGAACGGCTTGGCCAGATAGTCGTCGGCCCCGTTGGCCAGTCCGTTGATGCGGTCCTCGGTCTCGCTCATGGCCGTCAGCATGAGAATGGGTACCGCCGCACCGTCGGCGCGCAGGGCCTTGGTAAGGTCCAGGCCATTCTCGCCCGGCATCATGACGTCCAGCACCAGAAGGTCGAAGGCCAGCGCCGCCATCTGTGCCCGCGCCTCGGCGGCATCGGCCGCGGTGGAGATTAGATAGCCGTGGTCGGTCAGGTACTTGCGCAGCAGGCGGCGCAGGCGTTCGTCGTCGTCGACCACCAGGATGTGGGGCGCCTCGTCGGCGGTCATGCGGATCATCTCCGTCTTGCGGGCGGCCGGGTCAGGGGCGGCGGCGCCGGCCGGGCGGTGCGGCGGCGGCCTGGAAATGGCTGCGGTCGGGCTCGTCGATCATGCCCGTCAGCACCTTGCGGAAGCCGTCCACCGCCCCCGGCCCCGCCTCGCGGAAGGCGCGGGCGATGCGGCGGCGCTGGCGTTCGGTCAGTTCGGCTTCCAGCGCGATGCCCTTGTCGGTCAGTTCAAGCAGGCGCTGGCGCCGGTCGCGGGTGCCCTGCTTCTGGGTGATGAAGCCCTCGCGCACCAGTTGGCTGAGCACGCGCGACAGGCTCTGCTTGGTGATCTTCAGGATGCCCAGAAGTTCGCTCACGCTCATGCCCGGGCGGCGGCCGACGAAGTAGATGACGCGATGGTGCGCCCGCCCGAAGCCGTGCTTGGCGAGCATGGCATCGGCCTCGCCGGTGAAGTCGCGATAGGCGAAGAACAGAAGCTCGATGCCCTGGCGAAGCTCCTCCTCGCGGAGGAACAGAAGGTTGGCGCCGGATTTGATGTCTGACATGGAAGCTTTGCGCGCGTCTCGGCTGTGGTCGGTGGCGGGCGGGCGGGCCTGGGCGGGGACGTCCGACACAGGGCAGTATGGCATAAACTGCATGGGACAGTCATATTGACATATCTGCGGGAACAATGTTACCGAGGATAACCCGGTACGGCTAAATTTCTATCACCAAGAGGCGCAGAAACATGTCGGTTCCCTCCTTCGACGACCGCGACGGCCTGATCTGGCACGACGGCAAGCTTGTTGACTGGCGCGATGCCAAGGTGCACGTGCTGACCCACGCGCTGCACTATGCGTCGGCGGTGTTCGAGGGCGAGCGTGTCTATGCCGGCAACGTGTTCAAGCTGCGCGAACACTCCCAGCGCCTGATCGATTCGGCCAGGGAGCTGGGCTTCGAGATTCCCATGACGGTCGACGAGATCGACGCCGCCACCATCGAGACGGTCAAGGCCAACAACATCGTCGACGGCTATGTCCGTCCCATCGCCTGGCGCGGGTCCGAGCAGATGGGCGTGTCCGCCCAGCAGACCAAGACCCACGTCGCCATCGCGACCTGGCCGTGGCCCAGCTACTTCTCGCCGGAAGCGCGCCTGCGCGGCATCCGCCTCGCGATCTCCGACTGGCGCCGCCCCGACCCGCGCACCGCGCCGGTCAAGTCCAAGGCGGCGGGCCTGTACATGATCTGCACCATGTCCAAGCACAAGGCCGAGAACGAAGGCTACGACGATGCCCTGCTGCTGGACTGGCGCGGCCAGGTGGCCGAGGCGACGGGCGCCAACATCTTCTTCCTGATGAACGGCGAACTGCACACGCCGACGCCGGACTGCTTCCTGGACGGCATCACGCGCCGCACGGTCATCGACCTGGCGAAGAAGCGCGGCCTGAAGGTCGTCGAGCGCAAGATCATGCCGGAAGAGATGGCCGACGCCACGGAATGCTTCCTGACCGGCACGGCCGCCGAGGTCACGCCGGTGCGCGAGATCGGCCCCTACGCCTTCACCCCCGGCGACGTCTGCAAGGCGCTGGTGGAGGACTACGACGCCCTGGTCGGGCGCACCCACGACAAGGCGGCCTCGGCCCGCCACTCGGCCGCCTGACCCGGCGGCGCCGTACCGGGTGAAAACGAAGCGGGGCGGCTCCCACGGAGCCGCCCCGTTTTTGCGTCGCCGCACTGCATTCCGGCTGCGCCGGAATGGTGATGCGAGGGAGCCACGGGCGCCGTCGCGCGCTTTCTTGGTGCCTTGGTGACGTGGTGGTTCACCACACTACCCGCCGGTCCCTGACCCGGCGTCACCCCGCCAGCTGCCGGCTTTCCGCGCCGGTGCCCGACGGGATGCGGCATATGACGGTCGTTCCCTCGTCGGGGACCGACACCAGCTCCACCGAACCGCCGTGCAGTTCCACGAAACTGCGCACCAGCGACAGGCCCATGCCGTGGCCGGGCGCGCCGCCGCCGCGGGCGAAGGTGTCGAAGATGGCCCGCTGGTCCTCCTGCGCGATGCCGACGCCCGTGTCGGCCACCGTGAAGACGATGTCCGCGCCCTCGCGCTGGGCGGCCAGGATGACGCTGCCGCCCTGGGGCGTGAACTTCACCGCGTTGGACAGAAGGTGGTAGAGCACCTGCTTCACGCGCTTTTCGTCGGCGACCATCCAGCCCGTGTCCGGCGGACAGTCGAAGTTCAGCGTGACCTCTTTCCGCTTCATGCTCTCGCGGGTCAGCGCCAGCACGCTCGCCAGCGCCGCATGGACGTCGAAGGCGTCCAGTTCCAGCGACAACTCGCCGGCCTCGATGGAGGCCAGGTCGGAAATGTCGTCGATGAGGGTAACCAGCGACTGCGCCGTCTCCGCCACCGAGCGCGCGTATTCCTGCTGGCGCGGGTTGAGCGGCCCGTAATAGCCGTCGGCCAGGATCTCGGCAAAGCCCGACACGGTGGTCAGCGGCGTGCGCAGTTCATAGGAGACGTTGGCGAGGAAGCGGCTCTTCAGCCTGTCGGCCGTGGTCAGGGCCTCGGCGCGCTCGCGCAGGGCACGCTCCACCCGCGCGCTGTCGGTGACATCGGCGAAGGTCGCCAGCACGCCGCCGTCGGGCAGGGGGACGGAGACGGCCTCCAGCACCGTATCGTCCGCCTTGATGAGCCGCGCCCGCCGGGCCGAGCGCTCGCCGGGGCCGGGCGGAGCGAGGAAGGCGTGCAGGGACTGGGCCTCGTGCTCGCTGGCGCACAGGTCGTCCAGGCGCTCCGCCAGTTGAACGACGTGGGGGCGGCTGCCGACATCGGTGGGCTGCAGGTCCCACATTGCCAGGAACGTCGGGTTGGACAGGCGCAGGCGCCCGTCGTCGCCGAACACCGCCACGGCCTCGCGCAGGTGGTCGAGGGTTTCGCGGTGGACCGCGATGAGGGTGTTGTAGCTGCGCTCCAGCGCCAGGCGGTCGGTGACGTCCTCGAAGGTGCAGAGCAGCCCGCCCATGGGGTGCGGCGCGATCACCCGCCGCAGGGTGGAGCCGTCGGGCAGGTGCAGCAGGTCTTCCGTGGCGCTGAGCTGGTGGCGGAAGCGCGCCAGTTCCCCTTCCTTGAAGGCCGGATAGTCGGCGACTTCCGGCAACTGGCGGTTTTCGCGCAGGATTTCCAGCACCTCGCCGTAGCCGGGGCCCTGCGACAGCCATTCCGGGTCCAGTGCCCACAGTTCCGAGAAGCTGGCGTTGAAGAACCGCAGGCGGGCGTCGTTGTCGAAAATGGCGATGGCGGTGGACAGGCGCTCCAGCACCTCGGCGTGGGCTGCGTCCTCGCGGGCCAGGCGCTTGGCGAGGTCCTCGCGGCTGGTGACGTCGTAGGCGACGCCGGCGGTAAAGCGGCGCGGCTGGTCGTAGGGCGTGCGGCCGGGCAGGTTGATGGGGCCTTCCGACACCTCCATCAGCCGCCGGTTGCCGCGCACCACGATGGGCACCGCCTCCTGCCGCAGGGTGCCGGCGGCGCGCGCGGCGGCGGCCAGGGCCCGCAGGCGGCGGGCGGTGGTGGTCGAGGCCAGCTCGCGCTGCTCGGCCGTGACGGCGTCGCGGTCCTCGGCATCGACGGCCGTCATGTAGGCGCGGTTGGCGTAGACCAGCGACAGGTTCTCGTCGCGCAGCCACACCGGGCAGTCCAGACCGTCCAGCGCCGCGCCCAGGCGGTCCCGCTCGGCGCCCAGGGCGGCGGTTTCGGCGGTAAGCCCCTCGACGGCGGCGGCGCCCTCGGTGACGTCGCGCATCCACACCACGTCGGCCAGCGGGCCGCCGTCGTCGCGCACCGCTCGGATGCCGACGGCAAGAATGCGGCGGCCGGAGTCGCTGTGCTCCAGTTCGATCTCGAATCCCTCGCCATGGGCCCGCAGGGTCCCGACGGCTTCCTCCAGCCGGGCCGTCTCGCCGCCGCCGAAGCCGCCGGCGACATCGCTCCAGGGCGTGTCGGTGCCGCGGAACAGGCCGAGCAGAACGGCCAGGCGGCGCGAGCAGCCGCCTGCCGCAACCTCGGGCCCGTCGCCATGGAACCAGATGAAGTGTCCGTCGGGCGCGGCGGCCAGGGCCCCCTCCAGGGCGGCGACGCGCTCCGCCAGGGCGCTGGCGCGGACGTCCGAGCGCGCGCGGTGGTGGCGCTGCAGCAGGGTGAGCGCCAGCAGCGCGCCTGCGGCGCCGAGTGCGGCCACCAGGGCGGTCATCAGTGCGGGGGCGAAGGCCAGGGTCACGGCCGGAGCGGGTCCCTCGGTCGGCGTAGGAAGATTGGATGAGATGCTGGACGCCAGTTTGCACGCCGGGCGGTCCGGCGGCAAGGCGCGCGCCGCCCCTAGTCGAAGATGTCGAGCAGCCCGCCGCCGTCGGGATCGCCCGGCCGCACCGGCGCCGCCGGCAGGTCGGGCACGCCGGGGTCCTCGCCCTCGGCCGGTTCGTCGACCACCGGACCGGGGATGCGCACGCCCAGCGGTCCGGGCTCGACGCCGGTGACGCGCTGCCGGGTCGGGTCGGCAGGCGTTTCCGGTTGGTCGCACCGGAAGAAGCTGCGGTGCGGGTGGAGGACGGTGCACTGGCCGACGTCGGAGGTCTCGTAGACGGCCACCCGCCCGGTCTCGGCGCAGACGCCGTCGGCCAGGGCCTGCACTTCCTGGGTGGTGGCGTTGATGGTGTTGTAGCAGATGGCCGGGCGGTCGAGCGTGGAACTGCCCACCACCCGCAGCGTGCCCGCCTCGCGCCGCATGTCGATGAACGGCTCGGGCAGCGGATTGCAGGCCGTCAGGCCGACACCGGCGGCGACGAGGACGATCAGCGCCCGGGCGGCAGGGGCGCGGCGGCTGGGTGCGGACATCGGCGGTGGCACTCCTTCTGAAGACGGTCCAGTTGTAGGGGATCGTGCGCTGATCGGCTAGACTGCGGTGACAGAACGGGAAAAATCCGTCGCCTGCTGAAGGACGTCCGCCTGATGAACCTGCACGCCATGCTCGCCCGCCGCGCCGCCGAGTCCCGCCCCGTGCGCGTTGCGCTTATCGGGGCCGGCAAGTTCGGCACCATGTTCCTTGCCAGCGCCCGCACGACGCCGGGGCTGCACGTCATGGCCGTCGCCGACCTGGACCCCGAACGCGCCCGCCGGGCGTTCTCCGCCACCGGCTGGCCGGAGGGTCACGCCGACGCCAACACCGCCGCCAAGGCCCTGCGCCACGGCACCGCCTGGATCACCGACGATCCCCATGCGGCCATCACCGCCGGCGGGGTGGACGTGGTGGTGGAGGCCACCGGCCACCCCGAGCCGGGCCTGCGTCACGCCCTCTGGTGCCTGGAGAACGGCCGTCACGCCGTGATGGTCAACGTGGAGGCCGACGTGCTGGCCGGGCCGCTGCTGGCGCGCCGCTTCACCGACGCGGGGCTTGTGTATTCCATGGCCTACGGCGACCAGCCGGCGCTGATCTGCGAGATGGTGGACTGGGCGCGGGCCTGCGGGCTGGAGGTCGTGGCGGCCGGCAAGGGCACCAAGTACCTGCCGGAATACCATGCCTCCACCCCCGACACCGTCTGGGGCTACTATGGCCTGACGCCCGAGCAGGCGCGCGAGGGCGGCATGAACCCCAAGATGTTCAACAGCTTTCTCGACGGCACCAAGAGCGCCATCGAGATGGCCGCCGTCTCCAATGCCACCGGTCTGGCCGTGCCGACGGCGGGGCTGAACTTCCCGCCGGTGGGCTGCGACGACCTGGCCAAGCGCCTCAAGCCCGAGGCCGATGGCGGTCTGCTGGCGGAGGCCGGCGTGGTGGAGGTGGTCTCCAGCCTGAACCGCGACGGGTCGGCGGTGCCGCGGGACCTGCGCTGGGGCGTTTACGTCTCCTTCCGCGCCAACGGCGACTACATGGCGCGGTGCTTCGGCGAGTACGGGATGGCGACCGACGGGTCGGGCCGCTACGGTGCGCTCTACCGTCCCTACCACCTGATCGGCCTGGAACTGGGGGTGTCGGTGGCCTCGGCCGCCCTGCGCGGGGAGCCGACGGGTCAGTGCCACGGCTTCACCGGCGACGTCGTCTGCATCGCCAAGCGCGACCTCAAGGCCGGCGAGGTGCTGGACGGCGAGGGTGGGGAAACCGTCTGGGGCCGCCTCATGCCCGCCGAGGATTCGGTGGCCGCCGGAGCCCTGCCCATCGGGCTGGCCCAGGGCGTGCCGCTGACAAGGGCCGTGCGCAAAGGCGACGTGGTGACGCGGGGGGCCGTGACGCTCGACCGGGATTCGCTGGCGGTGCGTCTGCGCCACGACATGGAAAGCGCCCTTGCCGCCGCCCCGCCCGAGGACATTCCCGGCCCGCCGTGAGCGGTCTTCCGCGCCGCACAAGAGCGCGTTGCATCGGCCGCGCCGCGCGTCTACTCTGCCATCCGGACTACCACCTTAGATACTGTTCGGATGGGGGAAAGAGATGACCGCCGGTGAAAAGTTCCGCCTGGTGACCCGCAGCGACTTCGACGGCCTTGTGTGCGCCATGCTGCTGAAGGAACTGGGGATGATAGACGACATCAAGTTCGTCCACCCCAAGGACATGCAGGACGGCAAGGTCGAGATCACCGGCCGCGACATCACCACCAACCTGCCCTATGTGGACGGCGTGCACCTGGCCTTCGACCACCACCTGTCGGAGACCCTGCGCGTCGGCAAGAAGGACAACCACATCATCGACCCCGACGCGCCCTCGGCGGCGCGGGTGGTCTACGACTACTACGGCGGCAAGTCCAAGTTCCCCCGCATCTCCGACGAGATGATGGAGGCGGTGGACCGGGGCGACTCGGCCAACTTCACCAAGGACCAGGTTCTGGACCCGCAGGGCTGGGACCTGATGAACTTCATCATGGACGCCCGCACCGGCCTGGGCCGTTTCCGCGAGTTCCGCATCTCCAACTACCAGCTCATGATGGAGCTGATCGACTACTGCCTCGACCACTCCATCGACGACGTCCTGGCCCTGCCCGACGTGAAGGAGCGGACCGACCTGTACTTCGAGCACCAGGACAAGTTCAAGGACCAGCTCAAGCGCTGCTCCGAGGTGCACAAGAACCTGGTGGTGCTGGACCTGCGCGACGAGGAAACCATCTGGGCCGGCAACCGCTTCATGATCTATGCGCTGTTCCCGGACACCAACATTTCCATGCACGTGCTGTGGGGCTTCCGCCAGCAGAACACCGTGTTCGCCGTGGGCAAGAGCATCTTCGACAAGTCGTCGAAGACCAACGTGGGCACGCTGATGCTGGAATACGGCGGCGGCGGGCACCAGGCGGCCGGCACCTGCCAGGTGGACAACGCCATGGCGGAAGAGGTGCGCCAGGCGCTGATCGACCGCATCACCACCGACGGCTGAGGCTGGCGGCCAAACGCTGAGGAGGCGGCGGCGTCCGCGAGAAGGCCGCCGCTTCTCCGACCAGCCTGCGAACGGCAGGTGTGGCTTCGCTGTTTGTACAATACCCGTACCAACAGGAGGCGAACCGGCGCATGGTTGACAAGGCCGAACAGCAAGGCATCGTCGCCTTTGCGCGCCGTGTTCTCGTTGTGCTGGGCATCGCCGTCGTCGGCGGCGTGCTGTGGATGATATCGCGTCTCCTCGTGATGGTGTTCGGGGGACTGCTGCTCGCCGTGATCCTGCGGCGGATCTCCAAGCCGGTCGGACGCTGGCTGCACCTGGACACGCGCATCGCGCTGGGCCTGGTCGTGGTTGTCATCCTCGCGGTCCTCGTCGGCGTCGGTTGGCTGTTCGGCCACGGGATTGTCGGGCAGTACCGCGACTTCCTCGACGCCTTGTCGGGCGGGTACCAGCGCCTTGTCGAGTGGGGCGAAGATGTCGGCTTGACCTTTCCCGAGGACGGGTCGGGCATGATTTCCGGCGTCGTCACACAGGTGCTTACCGCCGCGACCGTGGCGCTGGACGTTTTTGTCGCCCTGTTGATCATCATATTCGTGGGCATCTATGCCGCCGCCTCGCCCCGTCTTTACAAGGAAGGGGTGCTGCTGCTCGTGCCGTCGCACCGCCGCGAGCGTGCGGGCCAGGTGCTGGACGCCACCGGCGAGGCCCTGTGGCGGTGGCTCGTCGGGCAGCTCGTCGCCATGGTGGCCGTCGGCGTGATGACGACGGTGACGCTGTGGCTTCTGGGCGTGCCGATGGCGATCACGCTGGGGATCATCGCGGCGCTGCTTGAGTTCGTGCCCATCATCGGACCGATCATGGCCGCCGTTCCCGCCATTCTCGTGGCGTTGACCGTGGATGTCTGGGCGGCCCTGTGGGTGGTGCTGGCCTATACCGTCATCCAGCAGGTCGAAAGCTATCTCGTCACGCCGCTGGCGGAGCGCTGGGCGGTGGCGCTGCCGCCGGCGCTTCTGGTGTTTTCCACCATGGCCTTTGCCTTGCTGTTCGGCTTTCCGGGATTGATCTTCGCCGCGCCCATGACCCTGGCCGTGATGGTGTTCGTGCGCATGATCTATGTCCGCGACATCCTTGGGAACCGCCCGAAGCCGGGCACGCGGATGCCGGGATGACCGCCGCCGCCCGGCGCGGAGCTGCGGCTTTCACCGCGGAGCATTTGCCGCTATTGTCCTCCGCCGCATCCGCGTCCACCAGTCCGTCAAGGTCCGCAATGTCCCAGTCCGGCCCTCTCGCCCTGTACCGCAAGAAGCTCGCCAACGGCGAGTTGAAGCCCGACGGCGCCCAGGAACTGGCCGCCGAGAAGCTGGAGAGCCTGCACCATGCGCTCAACGGCTATGAACCGGCCACGGGCCCGACGGGCTGGCGCGCGCGGTTCGGGCTGGCGAAGCGGCAGGAGGCGCCGACGCCGCCGCAGGGGCTTTATCTCTATGGAGAGGTCGGGCGCGGCAAGTCCATGCTCATGGACCTGTTCTTCCAGACCGCGCCGGTACAGCGCAAGCAGCGCCTGCACTTCCACGAATTCATGCGCGACGTCCATGCCGACTTCCACACCCGGCGGACCGCCAAGAAGGGCGGCGACGACATCCTGGCCGACATCGCCAGGGGCATCGCGGACCGGACGTGGCTGCTGTGCCTGGACGAGTTGGAAATCCACGACATCGCCGACGCCATGATCGTCGGCCGCCTGTTCCAGACCATGATGGCCGCCGGCACGGTGGTGGTGACGACCTCCAACCGGCCGCCGCAGGACCTCTACAAGGACGGCCTCCAGCGCGAGAAGTTCCTGCCCTTCATCGACCTCATGTGCCGGAACCTGGACGTCCTGGAACTGGCGTCGGTGACGGACTACCGCCTGGGCCGGGTGCGCGGCGGCAACGTCTTCGTCACCCCGCTGGGGCCCGAGGCGGACGCCGAGATCGACCGGCTGTTCGACCGCCTGCTGGACGGCAAGCCGGCGAAGCCGGATACGGTGGTGGTCCACGGCCGCGAGATCCCGGTGCCGCAGGCCGGCAACGGGACGGCCCGGTTCGATTTCCGCGACCTGTGCGACAAGCCGCTCGGCACCCACGACTATCTGCAGATCGCGACGCTCTACGATGCCGTGGTGCTGGAGAACATCCCGCGCCTGGGGCCGGAGAACCGCAACCAGGCGCGGCGTTTCGTGACGCTGATCGATGCGCTGTACGACCACAAGACCCTGCTCGTCGCCTCGGCCGCCGCCCCGCCCGAGGACCTGTACGTGGAGGGCGAGGGCAAGTTCGAGTTCCAGCGCACCGTCTCCCGCCTCATGGAGATGCAGTCAGAGGACTACATCGGAAGCCAGCATTTGACCTGAGGTTCGGCGGGCGGTTTCCAGGCGCGGGAGCGATGCTCCAGCGCGCAGGGTCAGTTCATCGCCCCCAACGGGCGCTTTCGTGTCTTCGACGTCGCCACCGATGCGCGTTGGCGCCGTCGCCACACCGGCTTGGTGTACTCCTGGTGGCTAAATCCGCACCAACGCAGCACCCTCAGGGCTGCGCCGAGTCGGAGCAGCGCGGGGTGGAGGGGGTGGCGCCCAGGCGCCCCGTGCACAGCTTCACCGAGCCGTCGTTGAACAACAGCCACACCCCGCTCATGTCGCCGGAGATGGCCCCGGCAGAGGCGATGGAGGTGGCGTAGGCGGTGGGCTTGAGCGGGTTCTGCTGGGCCAGCGGCGCCTGGGCGAGGGCGATGCCGATGAGGATGCCGGCCAGCGTGGGAAACAGGATGGTGACGGCGGTCTTCATGCGCGGGCCTCCGGGCGGCGGTGCAGTGCGGGAGTGACCATCAGACCATTCCCGCGCCGCCCGGTCAGGTGTGCAGCCGTCGTACCACCGGCGCACGAAACCCGCCGCCCATGGACTCAGGCGCCGGAGTCTCCCGGCGTCCCCAGGCGCTTGTCCTGGCTGCGCTTGACCACCGACACGCCCAGCACCGCCAGCGCCACGCCCCAGATGGGCGCGGTGTTGACCAGCGCGGAGATGACGCCCGGCGCCAGTTCGGGCTCGGCCACCACGGTGTAGGCGGCCGCGCCCATGGTCGCCACCCACGAGACGGCGACGGCATAGCCGAACGTCGGCCGCCAGCGCCGCACATAGGCGTCGCCGCTGGAGATCTCGGCGCGGAAGGTGCGGTTGATCTCGCGGATCTTGGTCTGCACCTCGCGGCTTTCGATCTCCATCATGCGCTCGGTATGATGATTGGCGGCGGCGATCTGCTCGGGCGTGATCTGACGGCCGCTGATGGCCTTCTCCACATCGCCGACGGCGGCGCTGGCGGCCTTGGCGACGGGGTTGTCGATGGCGTCCAGGCCCAGGCCCACCGCCTTCAGAAGAAGCGGCAGGCCGATCTGTGCCAGAAGGGCGGGCAGCATGGCGGTTACTCCACGTCGTTGTAGAAGAGGTGGCGGCCGATTTCCGCACACGGAATCAACCGCCACGCCCAGGGCGGATGGATGCCGCGGGCGTGGTAGTGGGTGGCGCCGCCGGTGGGGTCGGGCAGACGCCCGGCCAGCGCCCGGCGCGCGATGCGCAGGCATGCGGCGAAGGCGGCGTCGCGCGGGGTGACCTTCAGCAGCTTGTCGCGGTTGGGGTCGCCGTGGTTCCAGCACGAGAACTGCCAGGGCTTGTGACAGACCTCCACGACGCTGCCGCCCCACCAGTAGCCGCCGGGCCGCGCCAGCGAGCGGGCGACGCGGTTGAGCACGACGCAGGCGACGGCCTCCTTGCCGCGCACAGGCTCGCCGCGGGCCTCGCCCCAGAGGGTGCGGGCCAGCACGTCCACCGCTTCGTCCGAGGGCGGCGGTGTCGACGCGACGGAGGTCGGCGGCTTGGGTGGAGGAGGCGGAACGGGCGCGGGCGCGGGCGCGAGGACGGCGGCGACGGCGGGCGCCGGGGCGTCGTCCGTCTCGGCCATGGCGGCGAGCGCGGCGCAGGCGTTGTGCCAGCGGCTCTTGCGGCGGCTCATGGGCGGCCTCCCGCCACGCTCGCGGCCGTGGCCTGGACCTGCACGCCGTCGAGCTTCTTCTCGATGCGCTCCAGGTGGGTGGTCAGGCGCTTTTCGGTGTCGCGCAGATGGCCGAGGGAGGCATAGGACTGCGCCACCTCCAGCTTGTAGGCGGCAAGGCCCTCGCGCACCTGCGCGATGCCGCGCTCGAAGCAGCGGCGATTGTCCTCGGTGGCGGCATCGGCGTCGCGCCGGTTGCGCCAGACGAGCCAGAACAGCCCGCCCAGCGCCGGCAACTCGACGGCGCTGATCCACCACATGATGTCCATCACCATGGGGGTCTCCTGTGGGTTTTCGATTGGGTGCGCGCCAGTGGCTGGCCGCGGATGTGGATTCCTGCTTTCGCAGGAATGACGGTTGGTGGGGTGACGTCCTGCCGCTCTCCGGCCTCTCTAAAAACTGAACTCGCTCTCGGCCGTCCACCCGGCCCCGCCGGGGCGCCAGCCGCCGGGGCGGCGGGCGGTGGCGGCGGGGACGCGGGGCAGGCGGACGGGCTCCGCCGCCAGGCAGCCGGCGACGGCGTCCAGGCCGTCGTCGCGCCCGCCGGTGCCCGGCAGCCACTCGCGCATTTCGGCCACGAAGGGCGTCGTCCACACCGAGCGGTGCGCCGACAGGGCCCCGGCCGCCAGCACGGCGTCGAACGCCTCGATGATGCGCAGGTCCTTGTTGCGGCTGGAGGAAACCTCCACCACCGCACAGCGCAAGTTCGCGTCGGCGATGGCCTTGCGCAAAAGGCCCGGCAGAAACTTGCCGACGCCGTTGGTCTCCACGCGCACCGATGGCAGGTGATGCTCGCCCAGGAAGCGGGCGACGGCGGCGCACTGCTGGGTGGCCTCGTCCTCCTTGGCGGCGGCGTCGGTCTCCAGCCACTGGATGCGGTGGAGCCAGTACTGCCCGGCCTCGTCGGTGAAGACGCAGGCGATGACGCTGCCGTCGCCGCGCCCCGGCGCGCCGTAGGCCGGGTCCCAGAAGCACGACGCCGAGACCAGCGTGCGGCCCATGAGGGTCAGCGTGGCGACGCCGTTGCCTTCCAGGTACTCAAGCTCGCCGTCGTAGAGCCGCAGTCGGTCGGGGTCGAGCCGGCCGTCGGCGATGTTGACCGGCTTGAGCATCATCTGGCTGGCGAACTTGTTGGGCCCGGTGCGCCGGCGGATGCCGGCCACCTTGTCCGGCGGAAAGCGTTCGGGCCAGGCGCTGGCGCCGGCCTCGTCCAGCAGTGGGATTTCCAGGCGGTGGAAGCCGTCCAGGAAGGGCCGCGCCTCTCCGGCCTCGGTGCGGGGCTCGGCGGCATAGATGGTGTAGAAGGTGTGCGGCGTGCCGACGTAGAGCTGCATCCCGCCCGGCACCAGCACGTAGTCCAGTTCACCCAGGCGGGCGCGCAGGTCCGTGCGCTTGGGCGCGGTGTCGCAGGTGTTGGGCACCTCCACGTCGTCGCACACGATGACGTCGGCGCGTGAGCCGGTAATGTTGCCGCCCATGCCGCGCGCCAGCATGGACGGATCTCGCAGCTCGCCGGGGCGGTTGACGGTGAACTGGTCCGACGCCCAGCTGTCGCGCCGCCTGGGCTTGAGGCCGCGCGTCAGCGGGTGGCGCTCGATGATGCGCTTGACGTTGCGCACCATCTTTTTCGCCAGCGCGTGATCGGCGGCCAGCACCATGATGCGCAGGTCGGGCCAGCGCCACAGCAGCCAGGCGCAGAACAGGCCGACGACGGTCGACTTGCCGGAATTACGGAAAGCCATGAGCAGGCATTCGCGCTGGTGCGTCGTCCAGCGCTCGGCCAGCCAGCGGGCCATGCGGACCTGGTGGCGGGGCGTCGACAGGCCGGTGGCGCGGTTCCAGATCCAGGCGAATTCCGGGAAGTCCAGCGGCCCGGCAACGGTCAGGTCAGGGGTCTTCGGCGCCCGTTTCGTCGGGGTCGTCTTGGTCGCCTCCTGCGTCGTCGTCTTCAAAGGGGTCGGGGCGGGCGGTCGGGTGGTCATGGGGATCGCTGTCCTCGCTCAGGGCGGCGCGAGCCTCGGCGATGAGGCGGGCCAGGTCGTCGGCCTCGGGGTCCGGGGCGGTGGCGGCAGGCTCGGGCGGGGCCGCCCAGCGCAGCAGCTTGACCGCCGCCTCAACGTGGGCGAGCGCCGCCTTGCAGGCCGCATGATGGGCGGCGAAGCCCTTGGCGTCGTCGGGCGGGGCCTGTGCGGCGAAGGCCTCGTAATCGGCCACCGCCGCCGCCGCCCGGGCCGGCAGCCGAACCGCCAGCACGGCCTTCAGTCCGTCCAGGTCGCGGGGTGCGGCGGCGGTGGAGGTGGAGGTGGACGCGGGCGCGCTCATTGCGTCGCCTCGATCAGATCGGCGTCCGGCAGCCGGCGGGGATAGTGGAGCAGCAATCCGACGTGGCCGCAGAAGTCCCGTCCGGCGTTCTCGCGCCGCTGATGGCCGAGGGCCAGGGCGACGCCGGTCTCCGCCGCGATGGCCGAAACCGAGCCGCCGCCGGTCAGCGCGGTGCGCGTCAGGCTGCCGTTCATCACGGCCGTGGGATCGCTCTCCCCGGCGGTCCATCCCAGGGCGATACGGTGCCACCCGGCGCTCCAGGCGCCTGTCGCGCCGCCGCCCGCGCCGTATCCTGCCGAGGTGCCGAAGGCCCAGCCGGTGCGGTCGCCCTGGTCGGGCTCGCGCTTGAGTTCCAGCAGCGCGTCGGTGGCGGCGGAACTGTCGCCCACCGACACCAGCGTCTGGCGGGCGGCGTCGGCGGGCAGGTCGGCGGCCAGCGGGCGACAGTGGACGATCAGCGCCCCCTCGGCGGCATTCCAGAAGTCCGACAGGTCGCGCACGGTCAACCGGTCGGGCGCGCGGGAGACGGCGCCGGCCCCGGTGGCGATGCGGCTGGTGGCCTGCGGGCCGTCCTCCAGTTGGGCGAAATCGACGACCACCGAATCGCCCGTCGCCGACAGCCGGATGCCGACGGAGGGGTCGGCGGCGGCGGTGGCGAGCGTCACGCGGGTAAAGCGGCCGGCGCGCAGCAGGCTGGTCACGGCGGTCCAGGAGGCACCGCCGTCGACGGTGATGGAAACCGCCCCGGTCACCGTCAGCGGCAGGATGTCGACGCTGAAGGTGCGCTCGGCGGCGAACAGGGACAGGGCCTGGGTCACGGTGGCGTTGGCGGCGTCGGCACGAAGGCGGCACCCGCTGCCCTCGATGCCGTCGGCACCGGCGCGGTCCTTCACGGCGGTCAGGCCGGTGCGCGCCCAGCCGCCGGCACCCATGTCCCGGCCGTGGGGCAGGTGGTTGGTGGCGAAGGGCTCGACCAGCCAGCCCTGGTAGGCGCCGGTTTCGCGGTCGAAGTCGTCGCGCAGGACGTCGTTGCCGACCTCCTCCACCAGGCCGGTGGCGGTGACGCGGGTGGCGGGCGAGTCGCGCACCACCTCCAGGCGCGGCGGAGCGAGCCCGGGGCGGGCGGCCAGCACCAGCCCCGGATAGTGTCGGGGAAGCAGGGTCATGTCTCGGGTCCTTTGCTGGAATGCGGACGCGAAAAAGGCCGCGCCCCCGAGGGGACGCGGCCTTTTTGCGAGCACGTTGGTTCGGGCCTGGGCCCGGCGATGTCTTTTACTTCTCGGGCACCCGCAGGGTCAGCAGCTTGACCACGTCGCCGATGAGGAAGCGGCTGTCGATGGTCTCCAGCCCGACCTCCTGCGCGTAGCGTTCGTAGCCGGCGGTGTAGCGGGCCGAGAAGGCGAAGTTCAGCCACGGCGTCATGACGCGGCTCCAGGCCTTCACCAGCGGCTTCTTGCTCTGGGTGTAGTCCAGGATGCGGATTTCCGCGCCCGGCTTGCAGATGCGGGTCATCTCGGCCAGGGCGGCGCGCTGCACTTCTTCAGGGATGACGCAGAACACATAGGTCGCGGCGGCGGCGTCGAAGGTGTCGTCGGCGAAGCCGGTGGCCGTCAGGTCGGTTTCGCGGAACTCCACCGGCCGGCCCAGGCGCTGCGCACGGCGCTCGGCGCGGGCCAGCATTCCGGGGCTGAGGTCGGCGGCCAGCACGGCGGCGTCGGCCGGATAATAGGGGATGTTGCAGCCCGTGCCGGCGCCGGCGTCCAGCACCCGTCCCGACAGGCCGGCGAAGGCGTGCTCGCGCAGGCGGCCCTTCCACGAGCGTTCGTAGATGGCGTCCAGCAGGTCGTAGACCGGCGCGATCCGCTCGTACTTGCGCAGACTCTCCCGCGTGGCCTCCGCCGGTGCAACAGGACCGGAGGGGGTGGCGTCGGCCGAGGTAAGGGGCTGGTCGGTCTGGCTGACGGGGGTCTCGATGGGGCGGTCGAACACGCGCGGGCTCCTTCGCCGGTCGGTTGCGGGGCGGGCTGCCTTCGGTTGTGAACGCACAGCGCGGTATCGCGGTTGAGCGCCTCACGCGCTGCCGACGGCGGCCCAGTTGGGCAGAACCTGCCACGGCTCGGTGCCGACGACAACCATTGCCTCGGCCCGCGCGGCGGCGGCTTCGGTGCGCAGCCGGTCCACCAGGGCGGCGTCTGCGGCGGCGCGAGCCCCGGTCTCCGCGGCCTTCGCCACCGCGGCCATGCCCGACACGGCCAGCCGGTTCACCTCGGCGATCCACAGCGATGTCATCGTGTCGTCACCGCCCGTCCGGCTGACGGCCGCGTCGGCGGCGGCCTCGGCGGCGGAACCGGCGGCGGCGGTTTCCGAGGCCGCGGCGGCGGCGGCGGATGCGGCGGCCGCCGTCTGGCTGTCCTGCGCCATGATCGCCGCCTCCTGGGCGTCGACGGTGGACAGCAACAACGGCTCGGTCACGGCCTCGGCGATGGCCGCCCGTTCGTCCGCCCGCTGGGCGGCGGCCTCGGCGGCGGCCGCGTCGGCGGCGACGGCGCTTTGCACCGCCGTGAAGTCGGCGGGATCGTTGGTCAGGCCGGTGCCGTCGGCGTTCCACCCGATCGGCTTGCCGGGCTCCACGTTCGGCAGTTCCAGGTTCGCCTGCGTGGGATCGGTGGGGGACAGGCGCAGGCAGCGCGAAATGTCCACCGCCAACTGCTGGAGCACGGCCGTCTGGTAGTCCAACTCGTCGTTGACCACCTTGGCCCGGAAGGCGCCGCCTTCCTGAAAGTCGGTGACGCGCTGCACCGTCAGGCGGCGGCGCAGGGTGACCAGCGTGCCGGCGGCCGGGGCGGCGGTGAAGGCGACCGTGCCGCCGCCGTCCTCGCCGATGCCGGTCACGGCGAAGCCGCTGGTGGTGATCGTCTCGCCCAGATAGACCTCCAGGTCGGCGGCGTCGAAGATGGGGAAGGGATAGGTGAAATCGGCCAGCGTGCCGTCCGCCACGTACTGCACGCGCGGACGCAGGTCGCCGATGGTGATGTGTTGCGATGCCGTCATGGCGGGTGTCCTTCGGGCCTAGAAACGCCGCGCCAGCCCGCTGATGGTGCGGCTGACGACGGGCTGGAAGAAGCTCATGGGGTCGGGCCGGCGCACCGTCAGGTCGGCCAGCCGGCCTTCGGTCTGCAGCGCGCTTCGGCGCACCTGCAGCCAGGCGTCGGCCACCATGCGGTTGGCGGCGTTCCTGGCGCGATAGACGGCCAGTTCGTTGTCGGAGACGGCGCGCGAGCGGTCCAGTTGGGCCGCCTCCGCCAGGTCGCCGAGCGACAGCGTGGCGCGCCGGCGCATCTGGCTGAGGTCCAGAAGGTTCTGCTGGCGCGTGCTCTCAACCGACCGCCACAACGAGGCGATGTCGCGCGCGCGCTGGCCGGCCTGCTCGGCGGCGGCGTCGCTGGCGGCCTGTCCGGTGCGGCCGGCGGCTGCGTCGCGCGCCGCCTTCTCCTGCGCCATGCCCGAGAGCACGGCAGTGGCCGAGGTGGAGGCCGCCAGGCCCGAGGCGCCGAAGCGGGCCCGCGCGGCGGCCTGCGCCTTTTTCAGGTCCTGGGCCCGCAGGCGAGCGGCCTCGGCGCGGGCCTCGGCGGCCTTGCGCTGCTCGATGTCGGCCTGTTGCTGCTCGCTTTCCAGGCGGCGCTGCGCGGCCTCCGCCTCGGCGCGGGCCTGGGCCTCGGCCAGTTCGGCCTCGCGTTCGGCGTTGGTCAGCGTGAAATCGTTCCAGCGCTTCGCGGCGGCGCGCTGGGCGCCGGTCTCCAGGTCCAGGAATGCCAGCCGGCGTTCGGCTTCGGCCTTGGCGTCGGCGACCATGCCGTCGGCCTCGTGGCGGACGTTGGCATAGGACTCCTGGTCCAGGGCGTGAAGCTGGCGCAGGCGCCCAGCATCCTGTGCCGCCGCGGCCGCGCGCTGCTGATAGCCGGCGCGGGCGTTGGCGTAGTCGAGGGCGGCGGGCAGCAGCGACGTGCCGACGCCCACCACGGCGTTGGTGAAACCACCCATCAGTCGGTGACCTTCATTTCGGTTGCAACGGAAAGGATCGTGCAGGGCAGCGGCGTGTCCTGGACGACGCGCCACACGGGCTCCAGGGCCTGGCGCCGCCAGCCGACGGCGCGGACCGAGACGTCGCCGGACATCGCCGGCGGCGGGCTGTCGAGCACGCCCGACGGCCCCAGCCGCTTGAGCGGTGCCGGCGCCGGGCCGCGTCCGGTGTCCACCGCCAGCGCCTGGGTGTCGAGCACCCGGAAGCTGGCGCGGATCAGGCGCAGGGCGCGGCTCTGGCGTACGCCGCCCTGGCCCACCGAGACGGGCGGCAGCGGCGCGATCTCGTGCGTGAACGGCAGGCCGACCCGGATTTCCGAGACGGCATAGGGCAGATCGACGGCGCCGCCCGACACGCTGGCCGGCGGCAGTTCCGCCCCGTCGCCCAGGATCTTCACGGTGCGCCCCTCCAGGTGGTCGAGGCCGCTCCAGTGGGTCTTGGGCGCGGCGGCGGTGCCCGACAGGGCGGCGTCCATGGCGTGGGCGTCGTCGAAGGCTTCCACCGACCAGGCGCCGGCCCGCTCGACGCAGGTGTAGACCGTCTCTCCCACCACCGCGACGGCGTGGAAGGCGCCGTCGGTCTCGTTCCGGGTCCAGCCGGTGACCTGCTCGGCGCGGTAGTTGGTGACGGTCGCCAGCGAGCCGTCGGACATCACCAGGTGAATGAGCCGGCGGGTGGCGTCGTAGTCCATGTCGGACGGGTCCACCATCAGGTGCCGGGCCAGCATCGCCAGGTCGGCGGCCTGGTAGGCCTGTTCGGCATCCGTGAACAGGAACTCGCGCAGCTCCTTGCCGGCCGCGCCGATGAACAGCGTCGCCCCGTCCACGTCGCGCGGTGGAATGGCGCGGGTGGGCGGCATGCCGACACGGGTCTGGCGGTGGACGGCGATGCTGGTCGGCGTGATCGGGCTGCCGGTCACCGTCCATTCCGCGCCCGTGGTGAAGACCTGCAAGGTGCGGCCCGAGAACACCGTGCGGATGGCGTTCACCTGGTCGGACAGGATGGCGAAATCCACCGATTCGTCGTCCAGCCCGCTGCCGGGATCGAAGGTGAAGTAGGCGGACGTCTTGGACATCCACACGCGGTTGGGCAGGTCGCGCGAGCCGCCGATGACCAGCCGGTCCTGGTGGAACGTCACGCTGACCGGCCAGCCGCGCGCCGCCGAGAACGCCATCTCCGTCCAGTCCTTGGTGGAGTCGGTCGACGCCAGCGTCTCGTGACAGGTGGCGGTGGCGGTGCGGGCGTCGGTGACGGCGGTGATTTCCACCTCCTTGCCGTCGATGCGCAGGCGCGCGCCGACGTGCTCGGCCACGAACACGTCCTCGTCCACCGTCAGCGTCACGCTGCCCGACGTGCCCGAGGGCGTGATGCGCGAGAACGTGGTGGCGAACTTGTGGTGGGGCTGGTAGCGGCGGTTCTGGACGTCGTACCAGTACCACGGCGCGATCACCCACCGCGTGTGGCTGGTGCGCGTAATGGTCTGGGGCTCGCAGTCCGGGTGGACGACCAACAGCGTGTCGGCCGACTGCGTCCAGTTCAGGTTGGGCAGCATGACCTCGGTCCACGGCGTGTCCAGCACGGCGATGCGGGCGTCGTCCTTGTAGACGGCCATCTTCAGGTGCGTGAACACCAGCAGGTAGACCTGTTCAGTGTTGAACTCGAAGGCCAGCAGCCGGGCCTTGCCCTCGATGCCGTCCACCCAGCGCAAGCCCGGCCGGCGGCTGACGCCGCCCGTCGGGTGGATGACCACGTTGCGCAGGCGGCTGGCGCCGTTCTCGTAGGCGCGCAGATCGCCGCGCCCATACAGGCGGGGCGACAACTCGCCGGCGGAGAAGTTGGTCTTGGTCTGGATCACCATGCCGCTCATCGCCGGGCCTCGATCAGGCTGAAGTCCTCGATGGCGGCGGGCGTGTCCTCCTGCGCGTCGATCAGGCGGGCGCGGCGGATTTCCTCTTCCGCCAGCTTGTGCAGAAGCTCCGCCCGGCTGGTGCTTTCGGTCAGCGGCAGGCAGAACTCGGCCGCCAGCCGCATGATGAGCGCCTGGTCGAAGAAGGCGGGGAAGGCTTCCTCGTCGGGGCGGAAGACGTAGGTCAGCGTCACGGCGGAGGCGCCGGCGTGCAGGCGGCGTTCGTGAATGCGATAACGCAGGCCCCGCCCGCTGCTTCCCGCCCCCGCCGACAGGGCCCGCAGGAAGCCCGGCGGAAGCTGAAAGGCGTTGGCGAAGTCGGCGGCGGGCACGGCGGCCAGGCGCGGCAGGGCGCTTTGCGCGGTGGCGAAGTTCCACGGGTGCGACGACAGCATGGCATCGCGCAGGGACGGGTAGAGGTTCGCGGCGACCTCGGCCTCGGCGGTGCCTTCGTCGAAGGAGGCGATGCCGGTGGCGCCGATCTTCAGCAGGGCGCGCGAACACAGGGCGATGGCGGTCAGCGCCATGGCGTGGGTCTCCTCATGAAGCGTCGGCGGGCGGCGCGGCGCCGATCAGCGCGTCAGCAGTTGCAGGTCCGCGTCGGGCAGGCGGCGCGGGAAATAGGCTCCGTGGCGGAAGTGGCCGTAGAGGCATTCGCTGGCGCCGATGTTGACGCCGCAAAGCAGGTGGGTGACGGCGGGCAGCGCAGCCGGCGCTGCCGTGCCGACGATGCTGCCGGCGACGCAGAAGCTCACCTCGCCCGGCGCATAGGCGACCGCCATGCGCACCGGCGCGTCGGCCTCTGCGGCGGTCGACGCTGTGATCTCGGCTTCGACGACGGAGGCGGTCTTGACCATGACGCTGGGGCGGCGCGCGCCGTCGAACCGCAGGGACAGTCGGTTGTCCTGGTCGCTGCTCAACTCCAGAGCCGTGAGGGCGTGCGACAGGCCGAACGTCGAGGCCTCGACATACAGCGTCCCTTCATCGGGTCGCATGGCGATGTCGGCGATGCTGCCGTACAGGC
Organism: Caenispirillum salinarum; assembly: GCF_044803115.1. Taxonomy (GTDB): domain Bacteria; phylum Pseudomonadota; class Alphaproteobacteria; order Rhodospirillales; family Rhodospirillaceae; genus Caenispirillum; species Caenispirillum salinarum_A. Next base: position 879,025 of record NZ_CP085224.1, read on the forward strand.
CGTCGTAGTCCCGCCGCCCGCTGGCCGAAGCGGTGGGGACGACGCTGCTGGCGAAGGTCCCGAGTTCCAACTGAAAGGCGTCCGGCGTGCCGGTGACGGTGACCGTCACGCTGCCGCCGCCGGTGGTGACGGTCAGCGGCGCGCCGTCGCCGGCCGAGCCGCTGGCGGCTCCGGACAGCGTGGCCGATCCCGTGCCGTGGACGGACAGGGTATAGGTGCCGGCATCCAGCGTGACGGTCTGGCTGGCCGGGGCGAGGCTGTTGAGCAGCAGGTTGTCGCGCCGGCCCTCCAGCAGCAAGCCGCGATAGGCGCCGCCGTCGCGTTCGAAATCGTGGCGCAACGTGTTGCTGGCGACGCTGACCCGCGCGCCGGTGGCGTCGATGCGCGTCGACTCGCCTTCCCGCGTGAAGGGCGGAAAGCTGATCGTCGCCCCGGGGCGGGCCAGAAGGTTGAAGGTGGGGAAGATGTCGATGGTCATGGGTCGCTCTCGGAATCGCTGGTGGCGCGCTCGGCATCCGCAGCCCCCGCACCGCCGGCGGCGATGGGCGGGGGCTGCGGCACCGGTCAGACGGCGGCGGTGGTGACCGTGCCGCCCGAGACGTCGCTGACGCGCGACAGCGCGGTGGCCGGAGCCGTGCCCGTGTCGGTGGTCAGGATCATCAGGTCGCCGGTGTTGATCATGTCGGCGGCGGGGTTGAAGTACCCCGCACCGGTCACCGTCGCCGCGGCGTCGGCGCTGGCGTAGTGCCACAGGGTGAAGCCGTTGGCGTAGGCCAGGACCGACAGGTCCTTGCTCTGGAAGGCCATCGTTCAGAACTCCTATTTGTTTATGAAATGTTCCTTCAATCCCGTCGGGCGGGGATCAGGATTCCAGGCAGCGCAGCGACACGACGCCCGAGGGGTCGATCAGCTTGGCGCCCTGGCTCATCATGTTGTTGACGAAGTGGGAGGCGCGGTCGCCGTGCCACGAGACGTCGGTCACGACCTCGGAGCCGATGGCGTGGCCGACGGCGGTCTTGTGGTACCAGTAGCAGAAGCGCACGCCGCTGGAGAGCGTCAGGCCCGAGTGCGGCATCCACAGCGTCCCCAGCCACTTCTTGGCCTGGGTGCCCTTCCACGGCAGGTCGTCCTCGCCGACATAATCGGCGTTGGAGAATTCGGGGATGGCCAGCAGCTCGGACCACTGCTTCCACCCCACCACGGCGTGGCGGTCGCCGTCGTCGGGCACGTCGGCCTCGCCCAGCATCTCGAAGGCGGCCAGCACCTTGTCCTTGGTCAGGCCGGTGGTGCCGTCCTGGGCGTAGTTGGTGGAGGCGTCGAACTCGTTGATGATGAGTTCGTCGGTCTTGCGGCCCAGCGCGTAGGCCCCGGCCTTCACCAGCACCTGGCGCTCGTCGATGTTGGTCTTCAGCTCGTCCAGCCGGTCGACCCAGTCGCCGGCGTAGTAGTCGTAGAGCTGGCATTCGACCGGCGTGTGGTCGAGGTTCATCACCGGCACCTTGCCGTGCCGCGCCTTGGTGGACGCCGTGCCCTTGCCCACCTTCTGGAAGACGGTGGAGGAACCCTTGACGTCATTCTTGGTGCGAACCGTGTTGCGCAGCTTGCTTCCCATCTGCTGGAACGCCAGGTGCACGTCGGCCTGGAAGTGCTTCACGAACGACTTGTCGATCTGAACGGACATGATTGGTCGGTCCTTCGGTTGTGGTGTCTGGGTGTCTTGGGGTGGGGCGCTGGCGTGGTGCGGGAATAGCCACCAAGACACCAAGAACACCAGGAGACCGTGCCGGGTCGGCTGACGTGGTGCGTGGGTCCCAGCCTTCGCTGGGACGACAGTCAAAAAATACCCGTCACCCCAGCGAAAACTGGGGTCCACAACGACTGCCAGCCGCTGGCGCGGCCCGACTTGGTGTCCTTGGTGTCTCGGTGGCCTCGCCGCACAACGCCCGAGCCTTACGCCCCCGGATAGAGGCGCTTGAAGCCCTCGGCGACCTTGCGCACGGTGGCGGGGTCGCGGTCGCGCCAGTACTTGGGATCGCGCATCAGGGCCTTGACCTCGTCTTCCGAGGACGCGCCGGCCGCGCCCTTGTCCATGCCGCCGAGGCCCGGCTCGCCGGACTGCATCATGCGGAACAGCGCCATGACGCCGTCGGCGGTGCCCGACAGGGCGCCCAGCACGTCGGCCGGCAGGTTGGCCGCGCCCCAGGCCTGGAGCTGGCGGCTGATCTCGGCCCAGCGTTCCTCGCCACCGAAGTGCTCGATCAGGCGCGACAGCTCGCGGTCGCCGTCCATGTCGGCGGCCATGGCCTCCAGCACGGGGATGATGCGCTCGGCCGCCAGGTCGTAGACCAGCTGCACCTGCTCGGGCGTGAAGCCGGCGGCGTGCAGGCGGGCGTTGACCTCGGGGTCGGCCTCCAGCAGCGCGTGCGGCGCGCTCACCTGATAGCCGTCGGGGCTGTCGGGAATGGCCGGCGGGGCGGGTTGCTGCGTCAGCGCCGTATACGCGGCGATCAGCGCCTCGACGTCGACCTCGCCCGTCTCGGGGTTGAGAAACTCCTCCGGCACGGCGGGCTTGATGCCGGCAAGCCGGGGCGCGGGAGTGGCGGGAATGGTCATGGTGACTCCTTCCGGTTGGAGAAAATTGGCGGCCGTCGGTGAGGGATAGCCACCAAGACACCACGAACACCAAGGGGCTGCGGCCCATTGATGCGTCATGCATAAAGCCGCGCGCAGTGCTCCTGGCCAACAGGGGTGGGAAGGATGCGCTGCCGCGCGGGCTTGCGCGGTCTCTTGGTGTCCTTGGTGTCTTGGTGGCCTCGCAATCGACTGGCCCGGCGGGCCGCTTAGCCGCCCGCCCGTCCCCGCGCCACCAGGGCGAGGATGTGGCGGACGAGGCAGCGTTGGCCTTCCAGGTGGCGCAGGGCGTCGGGGCTCGACTCGGGGCCGAGGGCGCGGTCGAGGGTCAGCGCGCGCAGGTGTTCCAGCGCGCGGGCGCCGTCGCTGCCGGAAAAGACGCGGGCGAAGAGGAAACCCGTGTCGTTGTCCGTGGCGGCGACGGTGCCGTGTTGACCGTCTTCGACCACACCCCCGGCCCCCGGTTCGAGGCCGCTCCAGCCCCCGCGATCGGGCACGCCGGGCATTACGGCGTGCCTCCCGCAGCCAGGCCGCCCGCGCCCGGGGAGGGGGCGGGCGCGGGCACGGCGGCGGCGGGATGATCGGGCGAGGGCGGAGCGGCCCCGGCGGACGGCGGCGGCGGCGCGGCCTCGGGCGCCACTCCCAGCGGCACCGGGCCGCCAGGGATGGGCGCGGCCTCGGGCGGGGTCTCGCGGATCAGCTCCGCTGGGACGCCCAGCGCGCGGCCCAGCCAGCGGGCCGCCGCCACCGTGTCCACGGCCCCGGCCGCTTCCGGGCCGAGGCCGGCGACGGATGTCAGCCAGGTGAGTGTGTTCTGGGCATCGGCCTGGGCCTGCGTACGGGCCAGCGGCGACTGGTAGGTGAGTTCCACCACGCGGCCGTCCACGCGCAGGTCGGGGATTTCGCCGCGCCGGCGCAGGATGGACAGCGCCCGCATGACCAGAGGCGTCAGAAGCTCCGACTGAAGCCGGCCGTACGTGGCGCCCAGGATGCGCGCCATCTCGGCCGATCGCTCCAGCACTTCGGTCGCCGTCATGGTCGGCGCGTCCGGCTGGCCCAGGCGGTCCACCAGCAGGGCATGGCGGATGCGCCCGCGCAGGTCGTCGAGGACGAGTTGGCTGACGTCGAACCGCCCCGGTGCCTCCAGCGGCGTCAGGCCCGAGGACCCGACGGCCTTGGGGATGATGGCGCCGGGCACGAGGCGGATGTTGGCCGGGTTCAGCACGCCGTCGTCGTCGGCCTGCCAGATGCCGGTGACGGAAATGCTGGCGTTCTTCAGCACCAGTTCCACCACCTTGTTGGCGGTCTTGATATCGGGCAGGGCCTTCATGACCGGGCTGCGGCCGTAGGCCTCGCCGGGCGCCTTGAGCCACCGGAAGGTGATGAAGGGCGAGCGCGCGAAGCGGCCCTCGGCCAGCACCACGGCCTCGGACACCGCCGGCATGCCTTCCGGGTCCAGCAGGGCCGTGTAGACGAATCCTGCGCCGTCCGGGTCGGGCGTCACGGCTTCCAGCACGGCGAAGCGGGCGTCGGGATCGTCGTCGGCGCGTGCGGTCAGCGCGTCGGGCAGGGGGGCGACGGGGAAGCGCTCGCGCAGGGTCGCCAGGCCGGCCTCGGAGCGGCGGAAGGTGATCTCCAGCCGGCCCGAGGCGCCTTCCTCCACCACCAGTTCCGACAGCGGAACGGCGGTGAAGCGAAACGCGCTGGGGCTGCCCGGCGGGGCTTCCTCGAACAGCAGGCTCGCGGTGCCGGCGATGACCAGATCCAGGTAGGCCTGGTGCATCTCGACCGCGAAGTTGGCGCGATCGAAGTGGCCGCGCACGATCTCGGCGGTCTTTTCCAGCAGCGGCGCGACGGCGTCGCGCTCGGCGTCCTCGACGTCCACGCCGGCGGTCAGGCCGAACCAGCGCGCCCACGGCGGGGTCAGCTGGGCGAGCAGGCTGGCGGCCAACTGGTCGACGGCGTCGGGTGCGGTGCCGTCGAACAGCCGGTCGCCGCGCCGGGCGCCTTCGGTGCCCGTGCCGGCGGCCGAGCCGTCACGGCTGGGCAGCGTGAAGTCGTAGCATTCGCGCCAGTGGCCGTCCCAGGCGCCGCGGCGCGACCGGGCGGCCCGGTAGCGGCGCAGCAGGGCCTCGGTATCGACGGACATGGATCATTCTCCCAACAGGGTCTTGCGGCGCCGCTCCGGCACGCGGGACGGCGGGGTGAGGACGCCGCGCCATGACGTCGCGACGGTGCGGCGGCGGGCGGCCTCGGCCTCTTCCCGGGCGCGCAGCCGGCGGCGGCGGTCTTCCTCCGCCGTCGAGCGGGGGGACTGCGGCGCGGCCGGGGCGGGCGAGGGATCGGCGCCGGTCGGCGGTGGCGGAGTGGGCGCCTGGGGCGCCGGGGCCGGCGCCGGGTCGGGGGTCGAGGGCGCCGGCGCCTTCTGCCCGGCGGGCGGGGCGTTGGCCGCCGCGACCGGCCGGCCGTCGGCGGCTATGGCAGTCGGCGGGGCGTAGACCCCGGTCTTCTTGCGCCAGGCGCGGTATTCCGCGGCGGACATCTCGGTGCCGTCGTCGAACACGACGCGGTACCAGTCGCGGCCGGGGGTCTTCATCCAGGACGGCGGGACGGGCTCGCCGGTGCCGTCGTCGACCCAGGTCATGGGCTTGGGCGGCGGCGGCGTCGGCAGGCTGTCGAGCAGCGCCTTGCCGGGGCGGCCGGGCGGCAGGTTGCCGGAGTCCATCAGCCGCTCGAAGTCCTCGATTGTGTCGAGCGGCGGCAGGGACGCAAAACCTCCCATGGACCGGATCTCCCTTCGGTGGGTGGTTGGACGAGCGGATCACGCCCGGCAGCGTCCACGAAAAAGCCCGCCGGACGGGGTTGTCCGGCGGGCGGTGGGCGCACCTGTGGCGTTGACAAGAGGATTTATGCCCCATCTCCAACGGCCATGTCAAGAATATTTTCTTTGGGAGAGCATTCAGTCTTCGTGCCGCCCAGCGCGCGGTACAACTGCCAGGGGGTGAAGACGCCCGGCAGCCGCACGCCAAGGATGCGCTTGACCGCTTCCACACAGGTATAGGGCCGCCACGGCGCCAGGCGGCGCACGGGCTCGCGGACGCGGGCCGGCTGGACGGTCAGACCGCGCGCCCGAAACCAGCGCGCCGGGTCCCATCCCGCCAGTTCGGGCACCACGCGCAGGGCGGTGTAGTGGGACAGCGGATCGACCACCACCCATGCCCCGTCCGCCCGCACCACGGCAAAGCAGTGTCGGAAGCCGGGGCGCAGCAGGCGCAGCCAGCGGATGTCGGTGTCGCCGCTGAACACCACCAGCGCCGGCGCTCCGGGTGCGTCCGAGGCGGCGGCGGCCGCCGGCGGCAGGCCCGGCCGCGGCACGGCTTCCGTCGCGGCGGTGCAGGCGCGGGAGGATGCCGTGCCGCTCATGCCACGATTCCCTTGCCGCGCAGGAGGGTGGTCAGGCGGTCCAGCGCGTCCTCCCACAGGCGGTGGGCGATGGCCTGGTCGGGCAGGCGGGGGTCCGGCGGGATGAGCGCGCGGCCGTACTCGGCCAGCACCCGCAGGTGGCGGCGGTCGATGATGCGGCGGCGGGCGAGCGACAGGGCGGCGCGGCTGATGTCGTCGGGATCGCAGGGGCGGGCGACGAGGCCGGCGCCGGCGACAAACCGGGCGCCTTCGTCGCGGGCGATCTGGCACTGCCAGAACCAGAACCAGGCCTCCTGGGCATCGGCGAAGGGTTCGGTGGGCCGCTCGTTCAGGACGCGGACGGGGGCGGGGCGCGGTTGGGCCATGGCGGGTCTCTCCACGGTTGGAACATAACAAGAACAACCGGAAGTGTTAGGATTGGGAGCCCAAACGGTCAAGGAAAATTGCGGAATTTCTTCTTAATGCGTCGACGGTCCTGCTGTAAGACCATGTTCCCATGCTGAAGCACTCGCAGATCTGGCGCGCCATCGATCGCCTTGCCGAATCCAAGGGCCTGTCCCCCTCCGGGCTGGCGCGGCGGGCCGGACTCGATTCCACCACCTTCAACAAGTCCAAGCGCACGACCCGCGAGGGCAAGCCCCGCTGGCCGTCCACCGAGTCCATCGCCAAGATCCTGCAGGCCACCAACACCTCTCTGGCCGAGTTCACGGCGCTGGTGGAGGGCGACGGCATCGGCCGCCCGGCGCCGCAGACCCTGCCGCTGATCGGCTTCGCCCAGGCCGGGCAGTCGGGCTACTTCGACGATGCCGGCTGGCCCGTCGGGGCCGGCTGGGACGAGATCCGCACGCCCGAGGTCACCGACCCGCACGCCTATGCCCTGGAGGTGTCGGGCGACTCCATGCAGCCGGTCTACCGCGATGGCGACATCCTGGTGGTCGCGCCCGACGAGGCGCCCCGCCGCGGTGACCGCGTCGTGGTCCGCACCATGGAGGGCGAGGTCATGGTCAAGGAACTGCTGCGCCTGTCGGAAAAGCGGGTGGAGCTGAAAAGCCTCAACCCCCTGCACGACGACCGCTCGCTGGCGCGCGAGCAGGTGGAATGGATCGCCCGCGTGCTGTGGGTCAGCCAGTAGATCATTTTCCTTGACGACAGGCAACGGAATATGATCCTAATTCTCCCTCCGAGAGTTGCCGGAAGGAGCCTGTCATGCTGCCCGAAACGCTGGAGCGCCGCTTCAACGGCCCGGTGCCGCGCGCGCTGACGCTGGGCGCCGTGGTGGACGAGGCGGTGCTGCGCCGGCGCCAGGCGCTGGCCCGCGCCCGCGCCCTGTCTGGCATGGCCGCCCGCGCCCGCGCTGACATCGCCCATCTGCGCCGCCACGCCGCCCCGCCGCCGGCCCTGTCCCGCGGCACCGACCGCCTGGAATGGGCGCGGGCGGAGGCCGAGCACTGGCGCCGCCGCGCCCTGTGACGGCGCGCACTGCGGCGTTGGACAGGGGCGGCAGCCCGTGGCTATCCTGAGCGTTCCAACCGAGATCACCAACCGCTCGACAGCCGCGGCGTCCGTCGGCGGCCAAGCATAAAATCGAGGAGCGCCATGAAGGGCCAGATCGCGACGGAAGGCGTCGTCTATGCACAAGGGGAATGGCACGTCGGCAACCCCAAGCTGCTGGGACCGCGCACCCACGGGGTGTGGCTGGGCTCGGTGGTGTTCGACGGGGCCCGCTATTTCGACGGCGTCGCGCCGGACCTGCTGCCCCACTGCGAACGCGCCGTGCTGTCCGCCCGCGTGCTGGGGATGCAGCCGCAGATCACCGGCGCCGAGATCGCCGAACTGGCGTGGGAGGGCATTCGCCGCTTCCCCCGCGAGTCGCAGCTCTACATCTGCCCCATGTTCTGGGGCGGGTCGGGCTTCATCGTGCCCGACAGCCACGACGTCGGGTTCGGCATGTCCATCTATCCGTCGCCGCTGCCGCCGGCCGACGGCTTCAGGGCCCTGCTGTCCAGCTTCCGCCGCCCCGCCCGCGATATGGCCCCGACCGAAGCCAAGGCAAGCTGCCTGTACCCCAATACCGGCCGCGCCGTCGCCGAGGCCAAGGCCAAGGGATGCGACACCGCCGTCATGCTCGACCCGTCGGGCAACGTGGCGGAATTCGCCTACACCAACCTGTTCTTCGGGAAAGACGGCGTCGTCCACACGCCGGCACCCAACGGCACCTTCCTCAACGGCCTGACCCGCCAGCGCGTCATCAAGCTGCTGCGCGAGGCCGGCGTGACGGTGGAGGAGCGGGCCATCACCTGGAACGAGGTGCTGGGCGCCGACGAGGTCTTCGCCACCGGCAATTATCAAAAGCTGGGGTGGTGCAAGCAGCTGGGCGACCGCGAGTTCGTCAAGGGACCGCTGTACGAGCGGGCGCGGGACCTGTACTTCGCCTACGCGCGGGAACACGGCCGGCCGTAAGCGGCGGGCTCGGGTGGTGCTTTGCGGCGAGGCCACCACGACACCAAGGCTTTCCGGCTGCGCCGGACTATGAATGCGAGGGAGCCACGGGCTTCCTCGCGCTCCCGCGATTCCTTATTCATCACCGTGACGAAGACCGGGCGACAGCGGCCACCAGAGTGAGGATGGCGCGCCTTCGCGCGCTGTCTTGGTGTCTTGGTGTTTCAAACGCACCACGCCAGCCGCTGACGCCGCAGCCCGTCAGCCGGCACACCCTCTTGGTGCCCTTGATGTCTTCGTGGCTATCCCCGCACCCCGTCAGCGACCTTCCGAGTCGGCCTCCGGATGCGGCTCCGGCCCTTCGTCGACGTCGATGGGCACGCCCGGCTGCTGTTTGCCTGTGCGAATCGCCAGCGCCGACTTCACGTGCGCCACATTGGGCGCCGCCGTCAGCCGGGTGGTGAGGAAGCGCTGGTAGTCGTCCCAGTCGTGCGCCACCACCTTGAGCAGGAAGTCGGTTTCGCCGGCGAGCATGTGGCATTCGCGCACCTCGGGCCAGTCGTTCACCAGCCCCTCGAACGCGCGCAGGTCGGCTTCGGCCTGGCTGTTGAGGCCGACATGGGCGAACACCGTGACGTTGTAGTTGAGCGCCCCGGGGTCGATGTCGGCGTGGTAGCCGCGAATGAACCCCGCTTCCTCCAGCGCACGCACGCGCCGCAGGCAGGGCGGAGCCGAGATGCCTGCACGACGGGCCAGTTCCACGTTGGTCATCCGGCCATCCGCCTGCAGGTCGCTCAGGATGCGCCGATCGATGCGATCAAGCTTCACCCGCTGCATGTCGTAAATTATCCTCCCCGGTGTTCCGCCGGAATCTTATGTCGCCCCGGCGCAATGATATTTCAAGGTAAAGGCCGCGCGCGGCAATGACAATAAGGGTTTCGGGCCAAAGGCGTCATTTTTCATGTGCCCATTGACGCGAGGCCGGGTAACGTCGTTTCATCGCGAACGCGGGACAAGCCCGAATGCTGCATGGCACCGCTGCGAAAACCGGCGGTCGCAGCGCCTTGGCGGCGGTTTGCGGAAATTCCCGCATGCCCGAGTCGGGCATGGCCGTCCGGCGATCGGGAGGCGCAGCGTCTGCGCCCAACGGCGCGTAGGCGGTTTGGGCACTACAATTTAATTATTCCGACTTGCAAACCAGGGCGCCCGGCGTCTACATAGAGGCCGCACTCGGGTCCTTGCGATCCAGAAAGATATTTTCGAGAACGGAGCGAGCAATCATGACCGAGACCACCCCCACCGTGACCTCGCTGGTCGGCAAGCAGGCCCCGGACTTCACCGCCCAGGCCGTGATGGGTGACAACTCCATCAACGCCGAGTTCAGCCTGAAGGACTACCTGAAGGGCAGCTACGGCTGGGTGTTCTTCTACCCGCTCGACTTCACCTTCGTGTGCCCGTCGGAGATCATCGCCCACGATCACCGCATGGCGCAGTTCGAGGAGAAGGGCTGCAAGGTCGTTTCCGTCTCCGTCGACAGCCAGTTCACCCACCTGGCCTGGAAGAAGACCCCGCAGGACGAGGGCGGCCTGGGCAACGTCAAGTTCCCCATGGTGGCTGACCTGAACAAGCAGATCGCCCGTGACTTCGGCGTGCTGCTGGAGGACGCCGGCGTCGCCCTGCGCGGTTCCTTCCTGATCGACAAGAACTTCAACGTTCGCCACGCCACCATCAACGACCTGCCGCTGGGCCGCAACGTCGACGAGGCCCTGCGCATGGTCGACGCCCTGGCCTTCCACGAAGAGCACGGCGAAGTCTGCCCCGCCGGCTGGACCAAGGGCAAGAAGGGCATGCAGGCCACGCCGGACGGCGTCGCCGCCTTCCTGAAGGAAAGCGCCGGCGAGCTGTAATCGGCTCCGGCACGCACCGCCTTACCGCGCGAGGCGCCCGAGCGATCGGGCGCCTCGTCGCGTTTCGGCGGCAGGGACGCGTCGTGTTTCGGGCCGGGCCGGGCGCGGCGCAGTTGCACGCCCCCGCCGCCGCCACTATTCTCGCCGCCACGTTTTAAAACCCGACCCCCGCGGCCTGTGCGCGGCGGGGTGACAGACCAAGAGGCCTTCGCAGGACATGGCAGAGCATCACACCAAGGTTCTCATTCTCGGGTCCGGCCCGGCCGGCTGCACCGCCGCCGTCTACGCCGCGCGCGCCAACCTGGCCCCGATCCTGGTCTCCGGCATCCAGCCGGGCGGCCAGTTGACCATCACCACCGACGTCGAGAACTATCCGGGCTTCGCCGACCCCATCCAGGGCCCCTGGCTCATGGAGCAGATGCAGAAGCAGGCGGAGAATGTCGGCACCACCTGGATGCACGACACCATCACCGAGGTCGACCTGTCCCAGCGCCCGTTCAAGGCCGTCGCCGATTCGGGCGACGTGTACTACGGCGAGACGCTGGTCATCTCCACCGGCGCCTCGGCCCGCTGGCTGGGGCTGGAGAGCGAGTCGCGCTTCCAGGGCTTCGGCGTCTCCGCCTGCGCGACCTGCGACGGATTCTTCTTCCGCAACAAGGTCGTGGCCGTGGTCGGCGGCGGCAACACGGCCGTCGAGGAAGCCATCTTCCTGACCAACCATGCCAGCAAGGTCTACCTGATCCACCGCCGCGACGAGCTGCGGGCGGAAAAAATCATGCAGGACCGCCTGTTCGCCAATCCCAAGGTGGAGCCCGTTTGGGATTCGGTGCTGGAAGACGTGCTGGGCGGCGGCGAGCCGCTGGGCGTCACCGGAGTGAAGCTGCGCAACACCAAGACCGACGACGTTTCGGAACTGCCGCTGGAAGGCGTGTTCATCGCCATCGGCCACACGCCGAACACGGCGCTGTTCCAGGGCCAGCTGGAGATGGACGAGAACGGCTACCTGATCACCAAGCCCGACTCCACGGCCACCAGCATCCCCGGCGTCTATGCCGCCGGCGACGTGCAGGACCACGTCTACCGCCAGGCCGTCACGGCCGCGGGCACGGGCTGCATGGCGGCGATCGAGGCCGACCGCTTCCTGGCACTTCACGGCCAGACCTGATAAGGCTTGAACAAGAAGGCGTAAACGCACCATGGCTCGCAGGGAGGCCGCTTCCATGCCGCATCGCGCAGGCAGCATGATGGACTGGGACAAGCTGCGCATCTTCCACGCGGTGGCGGAGGCGGGCTCCTTCACCCACGCGGGGGAGACGCTGAACCTCAGCCAGTCGGCGGTCAGCCGCCAGATCAGCGCGCTGGAGGAGAGCCTGACGGTCTCCCTCTTCCACCGCCACGCCCGCGGACTGATCCTGACGGAACAGGGCGAGCTGCTCTACAACACGGTGCATGAGGTCTTCGCCAAGCTGTCCATGGCCGAGGCCCGCCTGACCGAGAGCCGGGAGCGCCCGGAAGGCCCGCTGAAGGTGACCACCACGGTCGCCTTCGGCTCGGTCTGGCTGACGCCGCGCATCAAGGAGTTCATGGACACCTATCCCCACATCGACATGAGCCTTCTGCTCGATGATGGGGAAGTGGACCTGGCCATGCGCGAGGCGGATGTCGCCATCCGCTTCCATCCGCCGCGCCAGCCGGACCTGGTGCAGCGCCACCTGATGGGCCTGCACTACCAGATCTACGCCTCGCCGGAATACCTGAAGAAGTACGGCATTCCCAAGCATCCCGAGGATCTGGACAACCACCGCCTCATCGTCTACGGCGAGGACGCCAAGGCGCCGGTCGACAACATGAACTGGCTGCTGACCGCCGGCGGTGTGCCGCGCCAGCGCCGCCAGCCGGTGCTGCGGGTCAACAACATCTACGGCATCTTCCGGGCCGTGCAGTCGGGGCTCGGCATCGCCGCCATGCCCGACTACTTCTCGACGGAAGCCACCAATCTGGTGCAGGTTCTGCCGGAGTTGCGCGGGCCGGGGTTCGACTGCTTCTTCGTGTATCCCGAGGAACTGCGCCACTCCAAGCGCGTCGCCGTCTTCCGCGACTTCCTGCTGCGCAAGCTGGCCGAGCGCAAGTAGGGCGGGCGGTATCCGACCGTTGCGAAAGGGCTTCCGATGCGCCACCATCGGAAGTCCTTTTTCCTTGCGCCGGAGGACCTTGATCCATGCCGCACGACGGTCACGACCATGACCATCAGGCCGTTCCCTCCGACCCCGCGCTGCGCGTCAAGGCGCTGGAAACCCTGCTGACGGAAAAGGGGCTGGTCGACCGCGCCGCGCTCGACGAGATCGTCGAGACCTACGAGCACCGCGTCGGCCCGCGCAACGGCGCCCGCGTGGTGGCGAAGGCCTGGAGCGATCCCGCCTACCTGGAGCGCCTGCGCGCCGATGCCACCGCCGCCGTCGCCGAACTGGGGTACGAGGGCCGGCAGGGCGAGCACATGGTGATCGTGGAGAACACCGACGCCGTCCACAACATGGTCGTCTGCACCCTGTGCAGCTGCTATCCCTGGTCGGTCCTGGGTCTGCCGCCGGTGTGGTACAAGTCCGACGCCTACCGCTCGCGCGCCGTCATCGACCCGCGCGGCGTCTTGGCGGACTTCGGCATCACGCTGCCGGACGAGACCGAGGTGCGCGTCTGGGACTCCACCGCCGAGACCCGCTATCTGGTCATCCCCCGCCGTCCCGTCGGCACCGAGGGCCTGACGGAAGACCAGCTTGCCGACCTGGTGACCCGCGACTCCATGATCGGCACCGGCTTCGCCCTGTCTCCCGCGGAGGCCGGGCGATGAACGGCATCCACGACATGGGCGGGATGCACGGCTTCGGCCCCGTGCGCCCCGAGCCCGACGAGCCGATCTTCCATGCCCCGTGGGAAAAGCGCGCGCTGGCGCTGACGCTGGCCATGGCCGCCTGGGGCAAGTGGAACATCGACGCCAGCCGCCACGCGCGCGAGCGCATCCCGCCGGCGGCGTACCTGAACTATACGTACTATGAGCGCTGGATCGCCGCGCTGACGGACATGATGGTCGAGCACGGCCTGATCTCCGCCGACGAGGCCGCATCGGGCACGCCCGACCCCAACACCGCCAAGGCCGAGCCGCCGCTGACGCCCGAGCGGGTCGGGCCGGTGCTGCGCAGGGGCGGACCTTCGGCGCGTCCGCTGGACCGGGCGCCGCGCTTTGCCGTCGGCGACCGGGTGCGGGCGAAAAACCTCAACCCGGAAGGCCACACGCGCCTGCCGCGCTACGCCCGCGGCAAGGTGGGAGAGGTGGTGCGGGACCACGGCGGCCACGTCTTCCCCGATTCCAATGCCCACTTCCGGGGCGAGGACCCGCAGCCGCTCTACGCCGTGCGCTTCACGGCGCGGGAGCTGTGGGGGCCCGACGCCCACCCGCGCGACACCGTGACGCTGGACCTGTGGGAGCCCTATCTCGATGCCGTCTGACGCCCGCCATTCCGCGCCCGCGCCCGAGCGCCCGTTCGAGGAGCCCTGGCAGGCCCAGGCCTTCGCCATGGCCGTGCACCTGTCGGAGACGGGCCTGTTCACCTGGACCGAGTGGACGGAGACCTTCGGCACCGTGCTGTCCATGGCCCGCACGGCCGGCCGCCCGGTGGACGGCGCGGCTTATTGGGAACACTGGGTGACGGCGCTGGAGATGCTGCTGGCCGCCCGCGGCGAGGCCGACAAGCCGGCGCTGGAGGCCCTGAAGGAGGCGTGGGCGGACGCCTACCGCACCACGCCCCACGGAACGCCCGTGCGCCTCGGGGCCTCCTGACCTCCGGCGTCAGAACCCGTCGACGTGGCCGGCCGTGTTCAGGTGCATGCGCAGGGCCGCAGGCTGGCGGGGCAGGCCGGGCATGGTCATGATGTCACCGCACACCGCCACCACGAATCCGGCGCCGGCGGCCAGCCGCACCTCGCGCACCGGCAGCAGGTGCCCTTCCGGTGCGCCCTTGGCGGACGGGTCGGCGGAAAAGCTGTACTGTGTCTTGGCGATGCAGACCGGCAGGCGGCCGTAGCCCAGGGCCTCGAACTCCTGCAACTGGCGCAGCACCTTGGGCTCGATCACCACGCCGGCGGCCCCGTACAGCCCCGTCGCCACGGCCTCGATCTTCTCGGCCAGCGGCAGGGACTCCTCGTACAGGAAGCGGGGTTCGGGCGTCGGCCCCTGGGTGAGCGCGTCGACGGCCTCCGCCAGCTCGACGGCGCCGCCGCCGCCGGAGGCCCAGTGGTCGGCCACCACCAGCGGCACGCCGGCCGCGTCACACAGCGCACGGACGGCGGCGACCTCGGCCTCGGTGTCGCCGGAGAAGCGGTTGAGCGCCACCACCAGGGGCAGGCCGAAGCGCTGCATGTTGGCGACGTGGCGGGCCAGGTTCGCCCCGCCCGCGCGCACGGCCTGCGGGTCGGGAATGCCGAGCGCGTCCTTGCCGATGCCGCCGTGCATCTTCAGGGCCCGCACGGTCGCGACCAGCACCGCGGCGTCTGGGCGCAGGCCGCTCTGGCGGCACTTGATGTGCAGGAATTTTTCGGCTCCCAGGTCGGCGCCGAAGCCGGCCTCGGTCACCGTCACGTCGGCCAGGGCCGATGCCGTGCGGGTGGCGAGGACCGAGTTGCAGCCGTGCGCGATGTTGGCAAACGGGCCGCCGTGGATGAAGGCCGGGTTGTGCTCCAGCGACTGCACCAGGTTGGGCGCCATGGCGTCGCGCAGCAGGCAGGCCATGGCACCGTCGGCCCCGATGTCGCGGGCGCGGACGGGTCGGCCGTCGCGGGCGCGGCCGACGATGATGTCGCCAAGCCGCCGCTGCAGGTCGTCCAGCCCGGTGGACAGGCACAGGATCGCCATGACCTCGGAGGCGACGGTGATGTCGAAGCCGTCCTCGCGCGGGACGCCCTGCGCCGGACCGCCCAGGCCGGCGACGATGTGCCGCAGCGCCCGGTCGTTCATGTCGGCGACGCGCTTCCAGGTGACGCGGCGGGTGTCGATGTCCAGCGGATTGCCCCAGTGCAGGCTGTTGTCCAGCAGGGCCGACAGCAGGTTGTGGGCGCTGGTGACGGCGTGGAAATCGCCGGTGAAGTGCAGGTTGATCTCGTCGATGGGCGCCACCTGGGCCCGGCCGCCGCCCGTCGCCCCGCCCTTCATGCCGAAGCACGGGCCGAGGGAGGGTTCGCGCAGGCAGACGGCCGCCCGCTTTCCGATGGCGTTCAGCCCGTCGCCCAGGCCGACGGTGGTGGTGGTCTTGCCCTCGCCGGCGGGCGTGGGGGTGATGGCGGTGACCAGCACCAGCCGCCCGCGCGGCGCGTCCGCCAGGTCGGCGACGCGGTCCAGATCCAGCTTGGCCTTGTGGCGGCCATAGGGGATCAGGTCCTCGACGGTCAGCCCCAGGCGGTCGGCGGCGACCTCCGTGATCGGTTTGAGCGGGGCGGCGCGCGCGATCTCGAGATCGGAGCGGGGGCGGTCGGCGACGCGCGCGGGATGCGCGGCGACGTCGGCATGGTGGTGGACGGCGGTCGGGCGAGTCATGGCGGCAGACTCCGTTTTGCTTTGCTTGCACCCCGGCGCCTGGTGCGCCGGGGCAGTCGTTAAGGCGCCACGAGGGCTCACGCGCCTAATCGGCGCGGGGTCGTGGTCACGACCCTGTTCGCGTTTCGCGCCCGCGGCGCGCGCGCGAAACGCTCTGTGCTTCCTCTTCGGCGGGCGTGCCGGCCAGCGTGCGGAACCAGTGGGCGGTGGTTTCCACCCCGCCGAAGGGGAAGGCATGCAGCCCCTCCGGCGCGCTTTCCGGTTCGGCCACAGCGGCGGCGGCGATGTCGCGGATCATGGTTTCGGGCGTCCAGGTGCCCAGCAGGCCGGCGGCGGCGCCGGGACGGCGGCGCAGGACGGTGAGGGAGGCGCCGATCCCGCAACTGAGCGCATAGCGCAGCAGGGTGCGGGGGCTGGCCGGACCGGGCAGGCCGACCCGCACCGGCAGGGTGATCCCGGCGGCCCGGATCGCCCGCAGCCAGCCGACGACGGGCGTGGCGGAGAAGGTGAATTGCGTCGTGATCCAGAGGGTCGAGCCGGTTTCGGCGGCGTAGTCCTGCTTGGCCTTCAGCGCCCGCGCCAGGTCCTCGGCCGGCGCCTGGGGGTGGCCCTCCGGATGGCCGGCGACGCCCAGGGTGGTCAGGCCGTGGCGCAGCAGGATGCCCTCGTCGAGCACCGGCAGGGTGGAGGCGAAGGGACCGGCCGGGCGCTCCGCCGCGCCGGCGAGAAGCAACAGCCGGTCCACGCCGCCCCGGTCGACCAGGGCGGCAAGCCAACGGTCGAGCGCCGCGCGGCTCGGCACGGCGCGGACCGCCACATGGGGAACGGGCACCATGCCCTCGGCCTTCAGGCGGGCGCAGAGCGGCGGCACGACGGCCTCGTAATCCAGGCCGGGCAGATGCGGCACGTACACCGCCGTGCCGTGCGGCAGAAGGGTGTCGAAGCGGGGAAGCGCGCGCGCCGCCCGGGGCGTGACCTCTGTGGAAAAGCTCCGGGACAGCGCGCGCACCGCCGCGGCCTCCGCCAGGCCGGGCTCGGGGTCCTCCTCGCCGGAAGACGCAGGGGAAGGGGAAGGCGAAGGCGATGGCGACATGACGCACCTCTCCTGTCGGCGGCCCCGCGGCGTTCGCCTCGGGGCCGCCGTTTCAGTGGCTCACGGGATCGCGAGCGGTCTCAGTCCGCGTAATCGCGGCCCTGCAGGCGGGCCCGTTCACGCGCGCTGGGGTTGGCGGAGGCGCGGAAGGGCATCTGCACCACCTTCGCCTCCACCGGCTGGCCGGGAATTTCTGCGTACTGCTCGGGCAGCCAGACCCTCAGCGGAGTGTCCAGGGCCGACATCTCCAGCGGGACGTAGGCCATGGCGATGTTGGCGCCCAGTTCCGGCGAATACCACGGGCTGGTCACGTAGCCCACGGGATCACCGCCGTCCGCGCCCGAGATCAGCCAGAAGTCGGGCGCGTAGTCGGTGATCGGGCGCCCGCCCATGACCATGCCGACAAGCTGCTGGCGATACGGCCGCCCGCCGGCTTCCAGTTCGGCGCGCACCTTTTCCAGCGCCGCCTTGCCGATGTAGTCGGCGGTCTTCTTGCGCGGCACCTGGTAGCCCAGGTTGCACTGGAAGGGCAGGGTCTCGTGGTCCAAGTCCTGGCCCCACGACAGGATGCCGGCGGCGATGCGGCGGTGGTGGGCCGGCGCGATGACCATCAGCCCGTGCTTCTCGCCGGCCTCCAGCACGGCGTTCCACATGTCTTCCGCATACAGGGTCGCGTCGCGGAGATAGATTTCATAGCCCTTTTCGCCGGAGAACCCGGTCTGGGACACGACGACGGACCGGCCGCCGACGGTGGCTTCCATCAGGCCGTAATAGGGCATGGCGCGAACGGCCTCGCCCACCAGGTCGGCCATGAGGTCCTCGGACTTGGGGCCCTGGATCTGGACGGGGGAGACGTCGATTTCGGCGATGTCGACGTCCATCTTCAGGCCGGTGTTGACGCCGCGCAGCCACATCTCGATGTCGCTGTCGGACAGGGAGAACCAGAACTCGTCCTCGGCGATGCGCAGCAGGACGGGATCGTTGAGGATCCCGCCGCGCTCGTTGCACAGGATGACGTATTTGCCGTGCATGGGCGCGACACGGGTGACGTCGCGGGTGATGACGTAATTGACGAAGGCTTCGGCGTCGGGGCCCTTCACGCAGATCTGGCGTTCGACCGCGACGTTCCACATGGTCACGCGGTTGACCAGGGCGTCGTATTCCACCATGGCGCCGCCGTCTTCCGGCCGGACGTAGCCGCGCGGGTGGTACATGCGGTTGTAGACGGTGGCGCGCCAGCAGCCGGCCTTGTGGCTGAGGTGCCAGTAGGGCGACTTGCGCACGCGGGTGGAAATCAGAAGCTCGGTCGGGGTCGGGCCGCTCTGGCGCAGGTTGATGGGCACCCGGCGGTCGGACTGGTCGACGCTCGACGCTTGCGTTTCCATAAGGTCGAGCCGGCGGGTCGGCGCATCGGCCGGCGTCGCGGTGGCGGTGTCGAGGGCTTCGGCGGCGGAGGCGGAGTTCGGCGGGGTCATCGGGGGCAACCTCCCTATGGGTCCGTTTCACCCCCTTACCATGCCCTGCTTGCGACACCTCCGCCGTCACGGATGCGACATGGAACAACCATTCTGCGCCATCGGGTTTGATGTCCTTCGTCGCAAAAGATACGGCCGGCGCAAAGGCGCCGGCCGTTGGGATAAGCACGAGTCTTTTTGTCAGGCATGGGCGGGCGTCGCCAGCGTGTCGGACTTGTCGCGCAGGCGCAGGTTTTCCGGGTCGTAGGGACTTTCGGGAATGACCTCCACCCGGTGCGGCGTGCCCAGGATGTCCATGACCAGCTCCGTCCCCGGCCCGGCCACCTCGGGCCGCAGCATGGCGAGCGCCAGCGAAGCGCCGACGCGCCAGCCGTAGTTGCCCGCGGTTGCCCGGCCCACCAGCGTGCCGTCCGTATCGTGGATGGGGTTGTTGCCCACCGCGTCGGCGTCGGTGACGTCGTGCACCTTCAGCGTCGCGAAGCGCCAGCGCAAGCCCTCCTCGCGCCGCTTCAGAAGGGCATCGCGGCCGATGAAGTCGCCCTTCTCGGGCCGCACGAACCGGTCGAGGCCGGATTCCTCGGCGCCGTACTCGATGGAGAGTTCGGCGCCCACCATGCGGTAGGACTTCTCCACCCGCAGGCTGTCCATGGCGCGGATGCCGAACGGCTTGAGGCCCAGGTCCTGGCCGGCGGCCATGAGGGTGTCGAACAGGTGGTTCTGCATCTCCAGCGGATGGTGCAACTCCCACCCCAGTTCGCCGACGAAGTTGACGCGCAGCGCCTTCACCGGCGCCATGCCGATGACGACGTCCTTGCCCGACAGCCAGGGGAAGGCGGCGTTGGACCAGTCGTCGTCGCTGACCCGCTCCAGCACGGTCCGTGCCTTGGGACCGGCGAGCACCAGCACGCCCATCTGCGTCGTCAGGTCGGTCATGCGCACGGAACCGTCCGTCGGCATGTGCTTGCGCAGCCAGTCGTGGTCGATGCGCTGAAGCGCCCCGGCCGACACCAGATAGAATCGGTCCACCGCCTCGCGCTGGATGGTAAACTCGCTCATCACCCCGCCCGAGGGTGCGAGCGCATGGCACAGGCCGACGCGGCCGATCTTCTGCGGCAGCTTGTTGGCGACCAGGTGGTCGAGGAAGGCCTCCGCCCCCGGTCCCTCGATCCGGCATTTTGCGAAGGCCGTCATGTCCAGGAGGCCGACGTTCTCCGCCACGTTGCGGCATTCGGCGCCGACATGCCCGAACCACTTGGAGCGGCGGAAGGACCAGTGGTCTTCCTGCGGCACGCCGGGCGGAGCGAACCAGTTGGGGCGTTCCCACCCGAACTTCTGGCCGAAGACCGCACCCAGGTCCTTCATGCGCTCGTAGCAGGGCGCGGTGCGGAGCGGCCGGCCGGCGGGGCGTTCCTCGTCGGGGTAATGAATGGTGTAGACGTTGGCGTAGGCTTCCTCGTTCTTGCGCTTGAGGTAGCCGCGCGTGGCGTAGGGGCCGAAGCGGCGCGGGTCGACGCCCATCATGTCGATGGACGGCTCGCCCTCGACGATCCATTCCGCCAACTGCCAGCCGGCGCCGCCGGCCGCCGTGATGCCGAAGCTGTGGCCCTCGTTCAGCCAGAAATTCTTCAGGTCCCAGGCCGGGCCGACGATGGGGCTGCCGTCGGGCGTGTAGGCGATGGCGCCGTTGTAGACCGTCTTCAGCCCCGCCTCGCCGAAGACGGGCACCCGGTTGATGGCGTCCTCGATGTGCGGTTCCAGGCGCTCCACGTCTTCCGGGAACAGCTCGTACTCGCTGTCGGGGCGCGGCCCGTCGACGTAGCAGCACGGCGCGCCGACCTCGTAGGGACCGAGGATCAGGCCGCCGCGCTCCTCGCGCATGTACCAGCTTCCCTCCGCCCCGCGCAGCACGCCCATTTCCGGCAGTCCCTGGGCCTGACGCTCCTGGACGGCGGGGTGGGTGTCGGTGACGATGTACTGGTGTTCGACCGGGATCACCGGCACGTCCAGCCCCACCATGGCGCCGGTCTGGCGCGCGAAGTTGCCGGTGGCGGAAACGACGTGCTCGCAGGTGATGTCGCCCTTGTCGGTCTTCACCAGCCATTCGCCGCTTGCCGTGCGCTCGATGCCGAGCACGGTGGTGTGGCGGTGGATCTTCGCCCCGCGCATCCGCGCACCCTTGGCCAGCGCCTGGGTCAGGTCGGCGGGCTGGATGTAGCCGTCGTCGGGATGGCGGATGGCGCCGATCAGGCCATCGGTCTCGCACAGGGGCCAGTGTTCCTTGACCTGCTCGGGTGTCAGGAACTCCACGTTGACGCCGATGGTCTCGGCGACGCCGGCGTACTGGCGGTATTCGTCCATGCGGTCGGGCGTGGTTGCGAGGCGGATGTTGCCCACCTTGCGGAAGCCCACGTCCTGACCCGTTTCCTCCTGAAGCTCTTGATAGAAGCGGACCGAGTACTTGTGGATCTGCCCCACCGAATAGCTCATGTTGAACAGCGGCAACAGGCCGGCGGCGTGCCATGTCGACCCGCTCGTCAACTCGCGCCGCTCTATGAGCATCACGTCGGACCAGCCTTTCCGGGCGAGGTGGTAGAGGGTCGAGACCCCGACCACGCCGCCCCCGATCACCACCGCGCGTGCATGCGTCTCCATGGCTGTCCTCCCGTGCTGTCTGGTCTGGGCCGGGGCCTTGTTATGTTGGCGGCCCCGTTATGGGGGCGACTGGTATTCGAGCATGGCGTCTTCAAGCCAGTCGGCCGTGTACCGGGCGAAGGAATTGCGCACCCAGACCTCGAACTCCGGCGCGTCGGGCGCGGCCAGCAGGATCAGGGCGCGGGTGCGGGCCAGCACCGTCTGGGCGCAGGCGTTCGCGGCGAAGGCGCGCGGGTGCAGGTCGATGGGCGCGGCCTTCGCCAGCACCATGCGCGCGGCCGGGCCGGCGACCCGGAAGACGGTGGCGTTGTGGGAGACGTCCGTCACCGAGAGCCACGGATCGTCGCCGCGCGCGGTGCGAATGGCCTGCTCCAGCGCCTCCGCCGCGTCGCCGGGTGCAACCACCAGCCATTCGTCGGGGCCGAGCCAGACGGCACGGCGGCCGCCGGCCTCGGTCCAGGTGTTGGCGTCAGTCGGCAGCGTCAGGCCGGTCGCCTGCTTGACGGCGTCCAGGAACGCCGCGTCGGCGGGATCGCCGCGCAGGTTGAGCGTGGTGCGCAGCGGCAGCCGCTCCAGGGTCACGGCGGCGGCAGAGGCCTGCGGGCGCGAGGGAAGGGTATCAACCGTCACGGCGGGCTCCTTCGGCATCAACGAACACAGGGTCATGCAGGCGGACCTTCACCGGTCCGCCCGGCAGGGCGGCCTCCACGGTCTCGCCCAGGCGGTCGCGGCCGCCGGCGATGAGCGCGAGCGCAAACCCGCTGTCCAGCGCCGGGCTGTGGTAGCTCGAGGTCACGAAGCCGAGCATGGGCACCGGCGGCGGGCGGTTGAGCGCGCCCGGCTCGACGATCTGCGTGCCCTCGGGCAGGACCACGCGCGGGTCCTCGGGCAGCAGGCCGACCAGCTGCTTGCGGTCGGGCCGCTGCATGTCGGAGCGGAACAGCGACCGCCGGCCGATGAAGTCCGGCTTCTTCTTCGACACGATCCAGTCCATGCCCAGGTCGAAGGGTGTCTGGGTGCCGTCGGTCTCCTGGCCCGTGATGATGAACCCCTTCTCGGCGCGCAGCACGTGCATGGTTTCCGTGCCGTAGGGGGTGATGTCGAAGTCCTTGCCGGCCTCCATCACCGCATCCCACAGGTCCGCGCCGTGGTGCCAGGGGACGTTGATCTCGTACTGAAGCTCGCCGGTGAAGCTGATGCGGAAAACGCGCGCCGGGATGCCGGCGGCGGTGGCGGGCTTCCACGACAGGAAGGGGAAGTCAGCCGGCGCCATGGCATCGTCGGGACACACGCGCTTGACCACCTCCAGCGCCTTGGGGCCGGCGATGGCGACGGTGGCCCACTGCTCGGTGACGGATGTCAGCCGCACGCGCAGGTCCGGCCACTCGGTCTGGAGGTATTCCTCCAGATGATCCAGCACATGGGCCGCGCCGCCGGTGGTGGTGGTCATCAGGTAGCGGTTTTCGTCGATGCGGGCGGTGGTGCCGTCGTCGAACACCATGCCGTCCTCGCCGCACATGATGCCGTAGCGCACCCGGCCGACGGCCAGCTTCGACCAGGCGTTGGTGTAGACGCGGTTGAGGAACTCCGCTGCGTCCGGCCCCTGGATGTCGATCTTGCCCAGCGTGGAGGCATCCAGCACGCCCACGCTTTCACGGACCGCCCGGCATTCGCGCGCGACGGCGGCGTGCATGTCTTCGCCGGCCTTGGGGTAGTACCAGGGGCGCTTCCACTGGCCGACGTCCTCGAACTCCGCCCCCAGCGCGATGTGGCGGTCGTGTATGTCGGTCAGGCGCTGCGGCTCCAGCCGGTCGCCCAGGTTGCGTCCCGCCATGGCGCCGAAGGTGACCGGCGTGTAGGGCGCGCGGAAGGTGGTGGTGCCGACTTCGGGGATGGGCCGGCCGAGCGTGCCCGCCAGGATCGCCAGCGCATTGATGTTGGCCGTCTTGCCCTGGTCGGTGCCGAAGCCCGCCAGCGTGTAGCGCTTGACGTGCTCCACGCTCTCGAAGCCCTCGCGCACGGCCAGCAGGATGTCGGCGGCGGTGGTGTCGTTCTGAAGATCGACGAACCATTTGCCGCCGCGCCCCGGCGCGGTGTCGGCGGGAACCAGCCACAGCGGCACCGGCGGCGTTGCCTTGGGGGCCTCCACGGCAGGAGCAGGCGCGGGAGCGGATGCCTCGAACCCGGCGGCGCGGGCGGCCTGGACGCCGGCCTCGGCGGATTCCGCCAGCGTCTCGGCCAGCCCGAAGGTGCCGTTGCAGGCACCGACGCTGGCCTGGGGCTGGACGGCGACGCCGGGGCGGAAGCAGGCCCAGGTGTCGTCGTAGGTCAGCGTGCCGCGCGACTGGCTGAACAGGTGGACCACCGGCGACCACCCGCCGGACGTGGCGATCAGGTCGCAGGCGATGCGCTGGGCCGGCCCAGTCGTCCGCGTGCCGTCGGCGTTCACCGGCTGGACCAGGGCGGCGCTGACGCGCTTTCCCCCGCGCGTGCCGGTAACGGCGTGGCCGGTCATCACCGTGATGCCGGCCTGTCCGGCGGCGTTCTTGAAGGCTTCGGGGACGGTGGCGCGGCTGTCCACGACGGTCACGGCCTCGGCGCCCGCTTTCTTCAGCAGGTGCGCGGTTTCCCAGGCGCCGTCGTTGTTGGTGAAGACGACGGCCCTGCGGCCGGGCAGCACGGCCCAGCGATGCACATAGGCCGCCACGGCGCCCGCCAGCATGATGCCGGGCCGGTCGTTGTCGGCGAACACCAGCGGGCGTTCATGCGCGCCCGTCGCCAGCACCACGCGGCGCGCCCGGATGTGCCACAGGCGCTGTCGGGTGACGTGCGCCGGCGCCTCGGCCAGATGGTCGGTGCGGCGTTCCACGGCGCAGAGCAGGTTGTGGTCGTAGTAGCCGAAGACCGTGGTGCGCGGCAGCAGCGTCACCTCCGCCGCCTCGGCCAGCGCCGCCGCCTCGCGGTCGGCCCAGGCATGGCCGGGCAGGCCGTCGATGGTGCGCGGGAGGTCGAGCAGGCTGCCGCCGAAGCGCTCCTGCTCGTCGGCCAGGACCACGCGGGCGCCGGTTTTCGCCGCCTGCCGAGCCGCGGCGATGCCCGCCGGACCGCCGCCGACCACCAGCACGTCGCAGTGCAGGTTCATGTGGTCGTAGGTGTCGGGATCGGGCTCGGTCGGGCAGGTGCCCCAGCCGGCGGCCTGGCGGATGATGGGCTCCCACACCCGCTGCCACATCTTCTGCGAGCCATGGAACATCTTGTAGTAGAAGCCCGCCGGCATGAAGCGCGAGAACAGCCCCATGCCCGCGCGCGGATCGCTTTCCGGCCCGCCCCTGGCGGTGTTGACGCTGGTCGCGCTCAGGCCCTCCACCAGCGGCACGACGGTGGCCTTGGGGTTGGGCTCGGTGCGGTCGCCGGTGCCGATCTGCACCATGGCGTTGGGCTCTTCCGTCCCGTGGCCGAGGATGCCGCGCGGCCGGCGATACTTGAAGCTGCGCGCCACCAGATGCACGCCGTTCGCCAGCAGGGCCGAGGCCAGCGTGTCGCCCTCATAGCCGCCGAGGACGCGGCCGTTCCAGGTGAAGGTGACGGGCTTCGAGCGGTCGATCAGCCCGCCGTCGCGCAGGCGGTCGGGGCCGGTCATCGCGGGGCCTCCTCAAGCGTTTCCAGGACGGGCGGCGCCTCGCCCATGCGGTAGGTCGCCAGGATCTTGTGGCTGACGGTGTGGCGCAGGGCGTTGAACCAGCGGCGGCAGCCGGCGGCGTGCATCCAGCGCTCGGCGAAAACGCCCTTGGGGTTGTCGCGCATGAACAGGATGTCGGCCCATTGCGCGTCGTCCAGCGCCTCGGGATTTTCCGGCCGGGTGATGTGGGCCTGGCCGCCGTACTTGAACTCCACTTCCTCGCGCGGGCCGCAGTAGGGGCAATGGATGATGTGCATGGTCTGTCGCCTCCCCCTCAGTGCGCCACGCCGGCGGCGCCGTGCTCGTCCACCAGCGCGCCGGTGGTGAAGCGGTCCAGCGCAAACGGCGCGGCGACGGGGTGCGGCTCGTCGTTGGCCACCGTCGCGGCGAAGACGTAGCCGGAGCCCGGCGTCGCCTTGAACCCGCCGGTGCCCCAGCCGCAGTTGAAGTACAAGCCCTTGACCGGCGTGCGTCCGATGATGGGCGAGGCATCGGGGCAGGTATCCACGATGCCGCCCCACGAGCGCATCATCTTCAGCCGCGAGAACATGGGGAACAGCTCCACCAGGGCGGCGGTCTGTCCCTCGATCACATGGAAGCTGCCGCGCTGGGCGTAGGAATTGTAGCTGTCGATGCCCGCGCCGATCACCAACTCGCCCTTGTCGGACTGGCTGACGTAGACGTGGATGGCGCCCGACATGACCACGCAGTCCAGCACTGGCTTGATGGGCTCGGACACCAGCGCCTGGAGGGGGTGGGAGGATATGGGCATGCGGAAGCCCGCCATCTCGGCCAGCACAGAGGAATGACCGGCGGTGACGACGGCGACCTTCTTCGCCCGGATGGTGCCGCGCGTGGTCTCCACACCCGTCACGCGGTCGCCGTCGCGGTTGATGCCGGTGACCTCGCAGTTCTGGATGATGTCCACCCCGCGCGCATCGGCGGCGCGGGCAAAGCCCCAGGCCACCGCGTCGTGGCGGGCGACCCCGCCGCGCGGCTGCCAGGTCGACCCCATGACCGGATAGCGCAGTTTCCGGGACATGTTGAGGATGGGGCACACCTTCGCCACCTCGTCGGGCTCCAGCCAATGGCTGTCGATGCCGTTCAGGCGGTTGGCCTCGGCCCGGCGGCGGCCGGCGCGCACGTCGCCCAGCGTATGCGCCAGGTTCAGCACGCCCCGCTGGCTGAGCATGACGTTGAGGTTGAGGTCCTGGCTCAGGCCCTCCCACAGCTTCAGCGACAGTTCGTACAGCGCGGCGCTTTCGTCGAACAGATAGTTGGAGCGCACGATGGTCGTGTTGCGCGCCGTATTGCCGCCGCCAAGCCAGCCCTTCTCAACCACCGCGACATTGGTGATGCCGTGTTCCTTGGCAAGGTAGTAGGCGGTGGCCAGCCCGTGTCCACCACCGCCGACGACGATGACGTCGTACTCCGGCCGGGGGTCGGGGCTGCGCCAGTAGCGTGGCCAGTTTTCGTGCCAGGTCATGGCGTTACGCGCCAGTGACCAGATCGAATAGCGGGTCATGCAAAGCCTCCTGCCGGCCCGTCGCCGTGGGCCGGTTTTCCCGAAACACTGCGCCGAACCCGAGCGGCCGACTAGAACATTCGGGACACCGGGCTGGTAGATTTGCGACATGCCTGCGTCGCGCGGATTGACAGCCGGGCGCGGCTCTCCAACTCTTTATGAAAGACAGAAGAACGGCCGCGACGCAGCGGCCGGCGGAGGCGACATGACGGGACCCGGGGACGCTCTGGACGGCGAAGGCGTGCGCCTGCGCGTCGCCTTCGTGCTGCTGCCCAATTTCACCCTGCTGCCCTTCGCGGGCTTCATGGACGTGCTGCGCCTGGCCGCCGACGAGGGCGACCGCTCGCGCCAGATCGCCTGCCGCTGGGTAGTGACCAGCGTCGACCGGGCGCCGGTGCGGGCCAGCTGCGGCGCCATCGTCCGCGCCGACTGCGGCTTCGTCGATCCGAAATCCGTGGACTACGTTGTGGTCGTGGGCGGCCTGCTCGCCGGGCCGCCGGTGGACGAGCGCGTGCTGGCCTATCTGAAAGAGGCCGCCGCCGCCGGCACGCGGGTGGTCGGCCTGTGCACCGGCGTTTTCGCCATGGCGCGCGCCGGGCTGCTGGAAGGCCGGCAGTGCTGCGTGTCGTGGTATCACTACACCGACCTCGCGGACCGGCACCCGGACGTGATGCCCGTCGCCGACCAGTTGTTCGTGGTCGACGGCCCGCGCATCACCTGCGCCGGCGGCACCGGCGCCATCGACCTGGCGGCCTGGCTTGTGGACCGCCACGTCGGGCCGGCGGCGGCGCAGAAGGCGCTGCACATCATGGTTTCCGACGGCGCCCGCCCGGCCGACGCGCCCCAGCCGCACGAGGCGGGCGCCAGCGCCCGGCCGCGTGATGCGCGCCTGCGCCGGGCGGTGCTGATCCTGGAGCAATCCTTCGCCGACCCGCCGTCGACCGACGTCCTGGCCCGCCGCGTCGGCCTGTCGCGCCGCCAGCTCGAACGCCTGTTCCGGGCGGAGATGGACAGCACGCCCGCCGGCTATTCCCGCATGGTCCGCCTGCGCCACGGCCGGGCGCTGCTCACGCGCACGCAGCTCAGCATGACCGCCATCGCCCACGAATGCGGCTTCGCCGATGCTTCGCACTTCGCCCGCCACCTGAAGGCCGCCTTCGGCCTGTCGCCCCAGGCCGTGCGGGCAGCCGGTGGGGTAGCGGGCGCGGCCGTCGGCGACGTGGCGGCGGCATCCTAGCGCGGCGGCCGGACGGAGGGCGCGGCCATGTTCGGCAAACCGGCCTCCCAGGAGCCCCAGGACCTGTGGTTCTTCCTGGCCCCCAGTTTCTCCATGATGGCCTTCGCCTCGGCGGTGGAGCCTCTGCGGGCGGCCAACCGCATGGCCGGGCGCACGCTCTATACCTGGCGCACCCTGACGGCGAGCGGGGCGCCGGCGGTGGCGAGCAACGGCCTGCACGTCCTGCCCGATGGCAGCCCGCTGACGCCCGCGCCGGTCCCGGCGGCCGTCTTCGTCTGCGCCGGCCTGGGCGTGGAAACCTACCGCGAGCGCTCAGTCTTCGGGTGGCTGCGGCGCATGGCCGGGCAGGGCACGCCCATCGGCGGCCTGTGCACGGGGCCGCTGATCATGGCCCGCGCCGGGCTGCTGGGCGGCTACAGATGCACCCTGCATTGGGAGATGGTGGAGCCCTTCGTCGAGGAGTTTCCCGACCTGGCGGTGACGGCGACGCTGTTCGAGATCGACCGCGACCGTTTCACCTGCTCGGGCGGGACGGCGGCGCTGGACATGATGCTTCACCTGATCGCCCTGGATCACAGCCGCGACCTCGCCATGCAGGCGGCCGAGCAGATGATGCACACGCTGCTGCGCCCCGCCGACGACCCCCAGCGCATGGCGCTGCGCTATCGCACCAATATCCGGGACGCCAAGGTGCTGGCCGCCATCGCCGCCATGGAAGCCCACCTGGAACTGCCGCTGACCACCGAGGCCATCGCCGCCAACGTCAAGCTGTCGCCGCGCCAGCTGGAACGCCTGTTCCAGTCCCACCTGGGCACCACGCCCTCGCGCTATTACCAGGACCTGCGGCTCAAGCGGGCGCGGCAGCTTCTGGGGCAGACGTCCATGTCGGTGACGGAGGTGGCGCACGCCTGCGGCTTCTGTTCGGCTTCGCACTTCGCGCGCAGCTACCGCGCCCGGTTCGGCCGCGCCCCCCGGGCGGAGCGGCCGGATCGGTCGGTGCCGCGCTGAGGCAGGGCGTCCGGACAAAAAAACGGCCCGGACGGGAGAAGAGGGTGTCCGGGCCGCGAGGGGCGCCCCATGGCGGGGCGAAGCGGGAACGTCACCGGCGGAAAATGGCCGTGCTTGGCGCATCCGATGAACAGGCACACCGTAGCGATCCGCCGCGCGGCATGACTTGATGTTGGGTAAATCCGGTGTCCGCACCGCCTTTTGAACCAGCGTCATGGTCGCGGCGCACGCGGCGGTCTACGCAAGGGGCTTGGACCCTTTCGACCACCGGGAGAAGCGATGTCCGCCGCCTCCGTCCGTGCCCTGACGCCCGGCCTTCTTGCCGGGCTGGCCCTGCGCCCGCTGCCGCCGTCGCTGCTGCGCCGCCTGTCGCGCCCGGTTCTCGCCCGTCTGCGCGCCCGTCTCGCGCCCCGCCTCGGCGACCGCCTGGAGGGCTTGAGCGGGCGGGTCGCGGTGGTGCCCGCCGGGCATCCGGTGGCGGTGGTGGCGACCATCGCCGACGGGACGCTTTTTCTCGACGTGGACGACGCCGACGCCCCGGCGGACGCCGTCGTGCGGGCACCGCTGGAGGTCCTGGCGGCGCTGACCGACACCGCCGGACTGGACGGCGACGCCACCTTCTTTTCCCGCGCCCTTACGATCGAGGGCGACACCGGCCTCGTCATGGCGCTCCGCTATGCGCTGGAGGATGCCGACGCCGGCCCCGCCGACCTGATGGCCGCGCTGCCGGCGCCGGCGCGGCCCATGCTCGCGCGCGGCACCGGGCTGGCGCGGCGCCTGCACGCAGCGGGCAGCCGCGACCTCGCCCTGGTGCAGGATGCCGCGCTGGCGCCCCTGCGCGCCGATCTCGCCCGGCAGGAGGCGCGGCTGGCGCGGGTCGAGGCCGCCGCCAAGCGCCGCCGCTGATGGCTCGACAGACCCAAGGAGCTTGCATGGAACTCGTCTGCCCCGCCGGCACCCCCGCCGCCCTGTCCGCCGCCGTTGAGGCCGGCGCCGACGCCGTCTACTTCGGCTTCCGCGACCGCACCAACGCGCGCAACTTCCCGGGCCTGAACTTCAGCCCGAAAGAGGCCGGCGATGCCGTCGCGCTGTGCCGGGCCAGGGGCGTGCGGCCCATGATCGCCATCAACACCTATGCCGACGCCGGCGACGACCGGATCTGGCGGCGGGCGGTGGACATCGCGGCGGAGGCGGGCGTGCATGCCGTCATCCTGTGTGACATGGGCGTGGCGGCCTATGCCGCGGAGCGGCATCCCGGCCTGCGGCTGCACCTGTCCGTCCAGGCCTCGGCGTCCAATCCGG
Organism: Caenispirillum salinarum; assembly: GCF_044803115.1. Lineage (GTDB taxonomy): Bacteria > Pseudomonadota > Alphaproteobacteria > Rhodospirillales > Rhodospirillaceae > Caenispirillum > Caenispirillum salinarum_A. Next base: position 908,977 of record NZ_CP085224.1, read on the forward strand.
CGGCGGTGCGCTTCTACCGTGATGCCTTCGGGGTCCGGCGCGTTGTGCTGCCGCGCGTGCTGACGGTGCCGCAGATCGCGGCGCTGACCGAGGCCGTACCCGACGTGGAGACGGAGGTTTTCGTCTTCGGCGGCCTGTGCGTCATGGCGGAAGGCCGCTGCGCGCTGTCCTCCTACGCCACCGGCCTGTCGCCCAACAAGGACGGGGTGTGCTCGCCGGCCAGCCATGTCCGCTATGAGCAGGAGGGCGAGGTCATGGTCTCGCGCCTGGGAGAGTGGACCATCAACCGCTTCGGCCCCGGCGAGCAGGCCGGCTACCCGACGCTCTGCAAGGGGCGCTTCCGGGCGCGCGGGCGCGAGGGGCACCTGTTCGAGGACCCGGTCAGCCTGGATGCCTCCGCCCTGTTGCCCGATTTCGCGGCGGCGGGCGTGACGGCGCTGAAGATCGAGGGGCGCCAGCGCGGCAAGGCCTATGTCGCCCAGGTGGTGCGCGGGCTGAAGGCCGCCATGGCGGGCATGACCTCGGCCGGCGGCCGGGCCACCGATCCCAAGGCCTTTCTGGAAGGCGGCCAGGCGACAACCGGCGCCTACGCGCGCGGCTGGCAATGACATCGAGAGGGAGGAACACCGCGCCATGACCAAGACCGCGACGCTCAGCCTGGGGCCGCTGCTCTACAACTGGCCGGCAGAGCGCCGCCGCGCCTTCTATGCCGGCCTTGCCGCCGACGGGCCGTTCCAGACCGTGGTGCTGGGGGAGACCGTGTGCTCCAAGCGCGAGCCGCTGGTGGCCGACGCCATGGCGGATGCGGCCCAGGCGCTGGAAGCGGCCGGGCGGACGGTGGTCCTTGCGACCCTGGCCCTGGCGGTGACGCCCGGCGAGACGGCGGCGCTGGAGGGCGTGGCGGCGGCCGCCGCCGACGGTGCGCTGGTGGAGGCCAATGATGCCGGCGCGCTCGGCCTGCTGGCGGACCGGCCGCACCACATCGGCCCCATGGTGAACGTCTACAACGAGGGCACCCTGCGGGTTCTGGCGGCGCGCGGGGCGACCTGCGTCACCCTGCCGTGGGAACTGCCGCGCGAGTCGGTCTACGCTCTGGCGACGGAGGCGCGGCGGCTGGGCATGGACTGCGCCGTGACGGTCTTCGGCCGGGCCCCTCTCGCCATCTCGGCGCGCTGCTATCATGCCCGCGCCCACGGACTGTCCAAGGACGGCTGCCGCTACGTCTGCGGCGAGGACCCGGAGGGCATGGCGGTGGAAACCCTGGACGGCGCCGACTTCCTGACCGTCAACGGCACGCAGACCCAGGCGCACGCCGTTACGGTGCTCGCGCGCGAGGTGCCGGACCTGATGGCTGCGGGGGTGAGCGTCCTGCGCATCTCGCCGCTGGACATGGACATGGCCGCCGTCGGCCACGTCTATGCCGAGCTTGCGGCCGGGCGCCTGTCGGGCACGGCGGCCGAGGATCGCCTTCTGGACATGCTGGACGGCCGCCCCGCCGCCAACGGGTTCCTCAACGGCGGCGACGGAGCGGCCTGGGTGGCTTGACCGAAAAAAAAGGTGGGGCGGGCGCGGCCGGGGTCTAAGCCGTCCCCGCCCCCGAGTGAACGACGGCCGTGCGCTCTGCGGTGTCGCGCAGGGACACGGCGAACTTGCGCAGCGACAGGGGCTTGTCCAGCACCGCGTCGGCTCCGGCGGCCCTCCATATGTGCGACGGCGTCGGGTCGCGGACCGGGTCGCGCAGCAGGATGACCGGCACGCGCGCCAGCCGGGCCTCGCGGCGCATGGCCGTCAGCAGCGCCAGGCCGTCCATCTGGTCCATGCAGGCATCGGCGATGACCAGGCCCGCCGGCGTCTCGACCAGGGTGTCGAGCGCGCAGGTGCCGCAGCAGGCCTCGTCGATACCCGCCGGCATGGCAAGGGTGCCCACCAGCGTGTTCAGCAGGCGCCGCAGCCCCGGGCTGCCGTTGGCGATCAGGACGCGGTGATCGGTCAGATGGGGGGTAATCCTCGTGGGCATGGTGTGGCCTCCCGGTGTTTTATGGTTATACCCTTCGATCAGACGGCATCCGGGGCAAACCCGCCTTGACGATTGCGAAAAACCTGACTTCCTTGATCGGGATCAAGCGCCTTGGCGGCAGCTTCTGGAACCATGGGCGGCAGTTCCGACCGTCATGGAGGGCCGCGCCGCGCCATGCCCATCGACATCGCCTGCCTGTCCGACGCCGCCGTCGCCGCTGCCGCCCAGCGCCGGCTGGAGCCGTTGGGGCGCGTGCGACCGGTGGCCCGCGACGCCGTGCTGTGCCGGGCGGGCGATCCGGTGGACACGCTGTTCATGGTGCGCAGCGGCCGCTACATCGGGCTGCTGCCGCTGGCCGGAGCCGACGGCCCTGTGCCGGTGGAGGAAGCGACCGCCGGCGCGGTGGTCGGCCTGGGCGACTGGCTGGCCGGCGCGCCCCACGCGGCGACGGTGATCGCGGTGGCGGCCGGCGAGGTGCTGGAGGTGCCGGCGGCGGTCCTGCGGGCGCGGGCGGCGGCGGAGCCGGACATGGCGCTGCTGCTGGTCGGGCTTCTGTCCAACGCCCTGCGCCGCTGCATCGCCGCCACCGACGCGCTGCGCCGGGGCGGCGTGCGGGAGCGCACGGTGGCCTATCTTCTGTCCCTGCCCGTGCAGCGCGCGCCCGACGGCGGCGGCGACTCGGTGCGCCTGCCCATGAGCAAGAAGCTGGTGGCGGCGCACCTGGGCATGACGCAGCAAAGCTTTTCCCGTGTGCTCAAGCGCCTGCGCGACGACGGCGTGGTGATCCAGGGCCGCCGCGTGACCATCGCCGACCGCGCCCGGCTGGCCGGGAGCGCCCTGCCATGACGCCGCCGCTGCCCCTGACCGGTCCCGACACATCGGCTGTGGACGACCTTGTCGCCCGCCTGATGGCCGACGCGCCGGACATGTGCGTGCCGGCGGGCACGCTGTTGTTCGGCCAGGGAGACGAGGCCGACCGCGTTTTCCTGCTGCGCGAGGGCCGGGTGCGGCTGTTCGTCGGCGACGACGCCGGCGGGGCGGAGACGGTGCTGCACGTCTTCAAGACCGGCGACCTGTTCGGCCTGCCGGCGGTGGTGGGGCTGCAACGCTATCCCGTGAACGCCGAGGCCCTGACGCCCTGCCGGCTGGCCGTCGCCCACCGCGGCGCGCTGCTGGCGCGGCTGGCGGCGCGGCCCGAGGAGGTGACGGACCTGCTGGCGGCGCTGGGCCGGCGCTGGCGCGACATGACCGTGCGCCTGGCCGAGCAGAAGGCCTTGCAGCCGCCGCGGCGGGTGAAGGTCTTCCTGTGGCGCCAAGCCCTGGCGGCGGGCTACGCCCCCGGAACGGCGGGGCCGGTGGCCTTCCGCCTGCCAATGTCGCATGTGGTGGCGGCTGGAATGCTGGGGCTGGCGCCGGAAACCCTGTCGCGCATCTTCACCCGGCTGGTGGCCGACGGCATCCGCGTCCGCCGCCGCCGGGTGGAGATCGACGATCTGGCCGGCCTGCGCGCCGAGGTGGAGGGCGAGGCGGAGGGCGCATCGCCGCCTACTGCTGGGTGATGCCGAAGCCGATGGGCTGGCGGGTCGGCCCCTCCTGCTTCAGCGTGGCGCGCAGCTGTTCGTATTCCCGCTGCATTTCCGGCGTGACGGACGCCCGGGTCTCCTTCAGCGCCTGCTCGAAGTGCTCGGCGGCGACCTGGCTGGCATCCAGGCTGGTGCGCAGGGCCAGCAGGCCGGCGCGGCGCGTCAGGTCCGCCAGGTCCGCGCCGGTAAAGCCGTCGGTGCGTTCGGCCAGGGTGTCCAGCGAGACGTCGCCGGCCAGCGGCATGTCCTTGGTGTGGATGCCCAGGATGTGCCGGCGGCCCTCCCGGTCGGGGACGGTGACGTAGATCAGCTCGTCGAAGCGGCCGGGACGCAGCAGCGCCGGGTCCAGCAGGTTGGGGCGGTTGGTGGCGCCCATGACGACCACGCCCTGCAACGCCTCCAGCCCGTCCATCTCCGACAGGATGGTGTTGACCACGCGCTCGGTCACCGCCGGCTCGCCCAGGCCGCCGCCGCGGGCCGGGGCCAGGCTGTCGATCTCGTCGATGAAGATGACCGTCGGCGCCACCAGCCGGGCGCGCTGGAACAGGCGGCTGACCTGCTGCTCGCTCTCGCCGTACCACTTGGACAGGAGGTCCGAGGACTTGGTGGCGATGAAGTTGGCGTTCGCCTCGCGCGCCACCGCCTTGGCCAGCAGGGTCTTGCCGGTGCCCGGCGGGCCGTAGAGCAGGAACCCCTTGGCCGGGCGGATGCCCATGCGGGCGAAGGCCTCGGGCGTCTTGAGCGGCAGTTCCACGCCCTCGCGCAGCTGGGTGCGGGCCTCGCCCAGGCCGCCGATATCCTCCCACCGCACGTCGGGGACCTGGATCATGATCTCGCGCAGGGCGCTGGGCTGCAGGCGCTTCATGGCGTTGATGAAGTCGCGGTCCTCGACGATCAGCTTGTCCAGGGCTTCGGGCTTGATGCCGTCCTGCAGGTTCATTTCCGGCAGCAGGCGGCGCAGCGTTTCCATGGCGGCCTCGCGGCACAGCGCGGCCAGGTCGGCGCCCACGTAGCCGTAGGTGTGGCGCGCCAGTTCGTCCAGGTTCACGTCTCCCGCCAGCGGCATGCCGCGGCTGTGGATGGCCAGCACCTCGCGCCGGCCGGCCTGGTCGGGCACGCCGACCACCACCTCGCGGTCGAAGCGGCCGGGGCGGCGCAGCGCCTCGTCGATGGCCTCGACCCGGTTGGTGGCGCCGATCACCACCACGTTCTGGCGCGGCTCCAGACCGTCCATGAGGGTGAGAAGCTGGGCGACGACGCGGCGTTCGGCCTCGTTGCTGACCGACGAGCGCTTGGGCGCGATGGAGTCCAGTTCGTCGATGAAGACGATGGCCGGCGCCTCGCTCTGCGCCTGCTGGAAGACGTCGCGCAGGCGCTGTTCGCTCTCGCCCTGGAACTTGCCCATGATCTCGGGACCGTTGATGAGGAAGAATTGCGCCTCCGCCTCGGCCGCCACGGCGCGGGCGATGAGCGTCTTACCCGTGCCCGGCGGCCCGTGCATGATGACGCCCTTGGGCGGCTGGATGCCCAGGCGCTGGAACAGCTCCGGGTGCTTGAGCGGCAGTTCCACCATCTCGCGCACCTGATCGAGCACCGGACCGATGCCGCCCACGTCCTCGTAGGTGACTTCCGCCGGCCGGGCCTCCTTGGGCTCCACATATTGGGGCAGAAGCTCCACCTCGGTGTCGCTGGTGATCTCCACGATGCCCTTGGGCTGGGTGGAGACGACGCTGAGGCGGATTTCCGCGAGCCCGTAGGCCTGGGCCTCGAACAGGCGTCGGAACGGATCTTCCGGAAAGCCGCCGTCGCGCTCCATGTCGGGCGTGCGGTGGTAGACGGAGGTGGACACCACGTCGCCCGCCACCAGCGGCCGCCGGTTGAAGGTGCGCGCCAGCGCATCGCCCGAACCCTGGAGCCGCAGGTTCTTCTGCGCCGGCGCCAGCACGACCCGGCGGGCCGGCTTGGGCTCGGCGCGGCGCAACTCCACCGTATCGCCGCTGCCGACGCCGGCGTTGGCCCGCTGCAACCCGTCCAGGCGGACGATGGGGATGCCTTCGTCGTCGGGGTAGGGCGGCACGGCGATGGCGGCGGTGGCGCGCTCGCCGGTGATCTCGATGGGATCGCCATGGCGGGCGCCGATTGCCTCCAGGATCTTGTGCGGCACGCGCGCGACGCCCTTGCCCACGTCGTCGGGGCGGGCGCGGGCGACCTGGACCGAGATGTCTCCGGGCTGCGTGGCGGCCATGTGTGCTCTCCCTGCGAATGATCGGCTGAAATCTGCCGTAACAACGGGAGGGAGGGGCCGGCGTTCACGCTTCAACGGGGGCTTCGCCACGAGCGTTCTATTCCACGGACGTTTCAAAAACGGAGGGATCAGCATGGATGACGCCGCCACCAAGCGCCGGGCAATGGTGGAAAGGCAGATCGCCGCCCGCGGGGTCGCCGACCGGGCGGTGCTGGACGCCATGGAGGCCGTCCCGCGCGAGGCTTTCGTGCCCGACCACCTTCAGGAACTGGCTTACGACGACACGCCCCTGCCTATCGGCCAGGGCCAGACCATCAGCCAGCCCTACATCGTCGCCCGCATGGCCGAGGCCCTGGACCTGGGCGACCATGCCGAGCGGGTGCTGGAGGTGGGCGCGGGGTGCGGCTACGCCGCCGCCGTCCTGTCGCGCATCGCCCGGGAGGTGGTGACCATCGAACGGGTCGAACGCCTGGCCGACCTGGCGCGGGAAAACCTGAAGCGGGCCGGCATCACCAACGTCACGGTCATCTGCGGCGACGGCACGCGGGGCTGTCCCGACCACGCGCCGTTTGACGGCATCACCGTCGCCGCCGGCGGCCCGGCGGTGCCGAAATCGCTGCGGGAGCAGTTGAAGGTGGGCGGCCGGCTGGTGATCCCCGTCGGCTCGGCGCGGCGGCTCCAGACGCTCAAGCGCATCACCCGCACCCCCGATGACGACTTCGTGGAGGAAAACCTGGGCGGTGTCCAGTTCGTGCCCCTGCTGGGCGAGGAAGGGTGGGCGGACGAGGACTGACGCATCCTTCCGGCCACAAAAAAGGGCGCGGCTTCCCCGGAAACCGCGCCCTGAGTTTCGGCTGCCTTTGGCGGGCGCTCCCGCCGGTGTCCGCGCCGCCCGAGGACAGGGTGGTTCAGCGGCGCGAGATGGAGGAAAGCGCGAACAGGAACACTCTACGGACCGGCCCCGCATAAGCGGAAATCGGAAACGCTGCGGCCTGGAATAAGCTTCAGCTTATGCCTTGGCTGTCCGCCGGCCCGTCGGCGCCGGATGCACGGCGTCATCGATCAGGCGCTCGCCGTTGTCCTTCATGAAGCCGACGAAGGCATCCGCGATGGGCAGCAGGCGCTTGCCCTCGCGCCAGACCACATGCCATTGCCGCTCCACCGGCGTGTCCTCCATGTCCAGCACCACCAGCCGGCCGACGGAAACCTCCAGGCCGATGGTGTGAACCGACAGAAAGCTGACCCCCATGCCCGCCATGACGGCCTGCTTGATGGTCTCGTTCGACGCCATCTCGATCAGCCGGCCGGGTGTGACGCCATGCTCGGCCAGCAGGCGCTCCATCAGCGCGCGGGTGCCTGACCCCTGCTCGCGGACCAGCAGCGTCTCGCCGTCCAGCGCCGACAGCCTCGCGCGCTTGCGGGCGAGCGGGTGCGTGGGTGCGGCGATGACGGCGTGGGGGTGGGCCGCGAACACCACGTCGTTGACCGTCATGTCCGTCGGCGGCCGCCCCATGAGCGCCAGGTCGACCCGGTTTTCCGCCAGGTCGGCCAGGATCTGGCGGCGGTTGGCGACCTGAAGGCTGACATCCACCCCCGGATAGCCCGCCGTGAAGGCCGACAGCAGCGACGGCGCGAAGTATTTCGCCGTCGACACGACGCCGATGCGGAACCCTCCCGCCCGCTGCCCGCGCATGGCGGCCATGGCCTCTTCGGCGTCCGCCACCGCGCCCAGGATGGCGCGGGCGTGGTCCAGCAGGGTCGTGCCGGCGTCGGTCAGGTAGAGCACGCGGCCCACCTGCTCGAACAGCGGCAGGCCCGCGAGACCCTCCAACTGCTTGACCTGCATGGAGACGGCGGGCTGCGTCAGGTGCAGCTCCCGCGCCGCCTTGGAGAAGCTCAGGTGCCGCGCGACGGCGTCGAACACCTGCATCTGGCGCAGCGTGGCGTGGCGCATGGGCGGGTCCTCCGGATGCCTCGGGCATAAGTTATCATATATACCAGGGGCGAGAAGTTCCGATTTCACCTTATTTCAGCATCCCGTCATGCTGCCTTCCTGAGACGTGCCCAGCCAACGAGGCGCGTCCGCTTCCACACCGATGGCGATGTCCTGGCGCGTCTGGCGCATGGCGTCGTCCCCGCCGACGCCGCCTGACAGCGGCCAGGGAAGGGAACACACCATGATCCGCACCGACCAGACCACCCTCGCGCAGTACCTGATCGAGACCTGCCGCGACCCCGACCATCACGCCGACGAGACGCTGATGACCCTGCTCATCGACGTGGCGCGGGCCTGCAAGGCCATTTCCAAGGGGGTGGCCATGGGGGCGCTCGGGGGTGCGCACGGCAAGGCCGACACCATGAACGTGCAGGGCGAGGACCAGGCGAAGCTCGACATCCTGACCGACGAGGTCTTCCGCAAGCGCACCGAGTTCAACGGCTGCGTCCGCGCCGTGGCGTCGGAGGAACTGGAGGACCTCTGTCCGGTGCCCGAGGGCTACCCGCGCGGGCCGTACCTGCTGGTCTACGACCCGCTGGACGGCAGCTCCAACATCGACATCAACGTCTCCGTCGGCAGCATCTTTTCGGTGCTGAAGGCGCCCGGCCCCGCCGACAAGCCGGTGGAGGAAGCGGATTTTCTCCAGCCGGGCACGGACCAGGTGGCGGCGGGGTATGCCATCTACGGCCCCTCGACCATGCTGGTGCTGACGCTGGGGAAGGGCGTGGTCGGCTTCACGCTCGACCCCATGATGGGCGACTTCGTGCTGACCCACCCGGAGATGCGGGTGGCGCGCAGCACGTCGGAATTCGCCATCAACGCATCCAACGGCCGCTACTGGGAAGACCCGGTGAAGGCCTATGTGGAGGAACTGATCCGGGGTGCGAGCGGCCCGCGCGGGCGCGACTTCAACATGCGGTGGATCGCCAGCATGGTCGCCGACATGCACCGCATCCTCATGCGCGGCGGCATCTACCTCTATCCCTTCGACACCAAGGTGCCCGGCCGGGCGGGGCGGCTGCGGCTGCTGTACGAGGCCAACCCCTGCGCCATGCTCATGGAGCAGGCGGGCGGCGCGTGCTCCACCGGGCGGGAGCGGATGCTGACCGTCCAGCCGACGGAACTCCACCAGCGCATCCCGCTGATCTTCGGCTGCGCGGAGGAAGTGGCGCACGTGGAGGCCCTGCACGCGGCGCACGCTGAGGCCGGCGCCGGCCAGATGTTCGAGACGCCGCTGTTCAACAGCCGCTCTTTGTTCCGCGACATCCCCGCCGCGCCCGCTGGGCGCGTCTGATGCGCGACGACGATTGGCATCGTCACTGCTGCGTTCAATCGGCACGCAGCCTCACGCGCCATTGGGCGCGGCGGCCGGTCGGCCTTGCCGGGCGACAACTTCTTCGTTGTCGGCGTCGCCCGGAGGGAGTCTGGCTCCAACGACAAGACACAAGGGAAACGTCCCCATGAGCGAACGCCATCCCATCATCGCCATCACCGGGTCCTCGGGCGCCGGCACGACATCGGTGACCCACACGTTCCAGCAGATTTTCCGGCGCGAGGGCGTCGGCGCCGCCATCGTCGAGGGCGACAGCTTTCACGCCTACGACCGCGCCGGCATGAAGGCCGAGATGAAAAAGCGGCTGGAAAGCGGCGACACCACCTTCAGCCACTTCGGGCCGGAGGCCAACCTGTTCGGAGACCTGGAGGCGCTGTTCCGCGACTACGCCGTCACGGGCACGGGCAAGCGCCGCAAGTACCTGCACGACCGCGAGGAAGCCGAGCCCTACGGCCAGGAGCCCGGCACCTTCACCCCGTGGGAGGACCTGCCGCCGTCGGACATGCTGTACTACGAGGGCCTGCACGGCGCGGCGAAGTCCGACGCGCACGACATCAGCCGCTATCCGGACCTGCTGGTCGGCGTGGTGCCGGTCATCAACCTGGAATGGATCCAGAAGGTCCACCGCGACAAGAACATGCGCGGCTATTCGACCGAGGCGGTGACCGACACCATCCTGCGGCGCATGGACGATTACGTCCGCTACATCTGCCCGCAGTTCACCCGCACCCATGTGAACTTCCAGCGGGTGCCCATGGTGGACACCTCCAACCCCTTCATCGCGCGGCATATTCCGTCGGCGGATGAAAGCATGGTGGTGATCCGCTTCGCCAACCCCAAGGGGATCGACTTCCCCTACCTTCTGAACATGCTGCACGACAGTTTCATGTCGCGCCCCAACACCATCGTGGTGCCCGGCGGCAAGATGGAGTTGGCGATGCAGCTGATCTTCACCCCCTTCATCTGGCGGCTGATGGAGCGCCGGCGGCAGATGCTGTGCCGCGCCGCGCCGCCCGAGGCGGTGAAAGCGCGGGCCGAACCCGCCGCCGCGCCCGACCCGGCGCCCGCCTCCTAGAAACCGGTCGGTGGTTTCGCAGAGCGGGGTGCGGCCACGCCCGTGGACGCAACTCGCGAATAGGGTCGCGGAGCCGAAGGCGTGTGCGGAGCACACAGTGCGACCCCGCGCCGGTCAGGCGCGTGAGGCTGCGTGCCGCCTGAACGCAGTTCCGCCGCGCAGGCGGCGGGACGCAAACCAAAGGAGCCAGTGCTATGGCCTTTATCTCCCTGCGTCAGCTTCTCGACCACGCCGCCGAGAACGCCTATGGCGTGCCGGCCTTCAACGTCAACGACATGGAGCAGGTGCTCGCCATCATGCGGGCGGCGGAGAAGACCGACAGCCCCGTGATCCTCCAGGCCAGCCGCGGGGCGCGGTCCTATGCCGGCGACGTCATGCTGCGGGCCATGGTCGGCGCGGCGGCGGAAATGTTCCCCAAGATCCCCGTCTGTCTGCACCAGGACCACGGCAACGACATCGACACCTGCCTGTCGGCCATGGCCCACGGGTTCACGTCCGTGATGATGGACGGCAGCTTGCGCGAGGACGCCAAGACGCCCGCCGACTACGACTACAACGTCGGCATCACCCGCCATGTGGCCGCGCTCGCCCACAAGATCGGCGTGTCGGTGGAGGGCGAGCTGGGCTGCCTGGGCTCGCTGGAGACGGGAAGCGGCGAGGCCAAGGACGGCCACGGGTTCGAGGGCTCGCTGGAGCGCGACGCCCTGCTGACGGACCCGGAGCAGGCGGCGGATTTCGTCGCGCGGACCAAGGTGGACGCGCTGGCCGTCGCCATCGGCACCAGCCACGGCGCCTACAAGTTCACCCGCGAGCCGACGGGCGACATCCTGGCGATGGACACGGTCAAGCTCATCCATGAACGCCTGCCCGACACGCATCTGGTGATGCACGGATCATCCTCGGTGCCGCAGGACCTTCAGGACCGCATCAACGCCCACGGCGGCGCCATCCCCCAGACCTGGGGCGTGCCGGTGGCCGAGATCGTGGAGGGCATCAAGCACGGGGTTCGCAAGGTCAACATCGACACCGATTGCCGCCTCGCCATGACGGCCGAGTTCCGCCGCGTGCTGACGGAAAAGCCCGAGGAGTTCGACCCGCGCAAGGTGCTGACGCCCGCCATGGATGCCATGGAAACGCTGTGCGCCGACCGCTTCGAGGCCTTCGGCAGCGCCGGCCACGCAGGCCGCATCACGCCCATCCCGCTGCCGGACATGGCGGCGCGGTACAGGGCGGGCGAACTGGCCCCGCGCGTGGAGGGGGTGGCTGAAGCCGCCGCGTAATTCGGCTTGCGCCGACGGGCTGCCGCCCGGAACCCGCTTGGAGGGCGCAGCCCTCCAAGCCACCCAGTTTTTCAGAAGACTGAGGGGGCTGGGGAGCTGTGCTCCCCAGGCGGGGACCGGGGGCGGCAGCCCCCGCGTCACTGGAAGGAACGAATAACATGACCACCACCCTCACCAAGCCACCCCTTTCCGCCGACGCGCTCATGGCGGCGGCGATCCGGGTGCTCAGCGTCGACATGGTGGAGGCCGCCAATTCCGGCCACCCCGGCGCGCCGCTGGGCATGGCGGAGATGGCGACGGCGCTTTGGGGCGCCGGCGGGACCGGGTTCCTCAAGCACAATCCGGCCACCCCAAATGGCCCGACCGCGACCGCTTCGTGCTGTCCAACGGCCATGCCTCGCCGCTGGTCTACAGCCTGCTGCACCTGACGGGTTATGACCTGACGCCCGGCGACCTGTCGCGCTTTCGCCAGATGCATTCCCGCACCCCCGGCCACCCGGAAGTGGACGTGACGCCGGGGGTGGAGACCACCACCGGGCCGCTTGGCCAGGGGCTGGCGAACGCCGTCGGCATGGCGCTGGCGGAAAAGCTGCTGGCCGCCGAGTTCAACCGGCCGGGCTTCGATGTGGTCGACCACCACACCTACGTCTTCCTGGGCGACGGCTGCCTGATGGAGGGCATCTCGCACGAGGCCTGCTCGCTCGCCGGCACGCTGAAGCTGGGCAAGCTGGTGTGCCTGTGGGACGACAACGGCATCTCCATTGACGGGCCGGTGGACGGCTGGTTCACCGACGACACGCCCGGGCGGTTCGAGGCCTATGGCTGGCAGGTGATCCGCGCCGTCGACGGCCATGACGTCGCCGCCGTGCGCGCCGCGCTGACCCAGGCCAAGGCGGAGCCCGACCACCCGACGCTCATCTGCTGCCGCACCCAGATCGGCCGGGGCGCGCCCAGCAAGGCCGGCAGCCACAAGGTCCACGGCGCGCCGCTGGGGGCGGAGGAAGTGGCGGCCATGCGCACCGCGCTCGGCTGGCGGCACGCGCCCTTCACGGTGCCGGAGGAGATCATGGACGCCACCGACGCCCGCCCCCAGGGTGTGCGGTCGGAGGCCGAATGGCGCATCCGCATGGAGGCCTACCGCGAGGCCTACCCCACACAGGCCGCCGCGCTGGAGCGCCGCATGGCCGGTGATCTGGCGGCGGACTGGCCGCAGGTGGTTGACGAGATCATCGAGACCGCCGCCGCGTGCACCGGGTCCATTGCCAGCCGCAAAGCGTCCGCCCAGGTGCTGGAGCAGCTTGCCTTGCGCGTGCCGGAATTGTTCGGCGGTTCGGCGGACCTGACGGGGTCCAACCTGACCGACTGGCCGGGGGCGGAGAACGTCAACGAGACGGGCGTCGGGCGCTATCTGTCCTACGGCGTGCGCGAGTTCGCGCTGGCGGCCATCATGAACGGCATGGCGCTGCACGGCGGGTTCATTCCCTTCGGCGGGACGTTCCTGACCTTCAGCGACTATTCCCGCAACGCCATCCGCATGGCCGCGCTGATGAAGCGCCGCGTTGTCCACGTATTGACCCACGACTCCATCGGGCTCGGCGAGGACGGTCCGACGCACCAGCCGGTGGAGCACGCGGCAAGCTTGCGGCTCATCCCCAACCTGGCCGTCTGGCGCCCCTGCGACGCCGTGGAGACGGCGGCGGCCTGGTGCGCGGCGGTGGAGAATGCCGACGGCCCGACGGCTCTGCTGCTCTCGCGCCAGGGCCTGCCCTGCCAGGAGCGCGACGCCGACCAGGTCCAGATGATCCGGCGCGGCGGCTATGTGCTGGCGGCGGCGCAAGGAACGCCCACGGCCGTGGTGATCGCCACGGGTTCGGAGGTCGCACTGGCGCTGGCGGCGCGGGAGGCCATGGGCGCGGCCGGCAAAGGGGTGGCCGTCGTCTCCATGCCCTGCCGCGAGCGGTTCCTGGCGCAGGACCGGGCCTATCGCGATGCCGTGCTGCCGCCGGGCGTGCCGCGCCTGGCGGTGGAGGCCGGGCATCCCGAAAGCTGGTGGCGGCTGGTCGGGCCGGAGGGCGACGTGGTCGGCATGGAGACCTTCGGCGAGTCCGCCCCGGCCAAGGACCTGTTCGCGCACTTCGGATTCACGCCCGAGGCGGTGGCGGAGCGTCTGGGTCGCCTGGTCGGCGGTTAGTTTTTTCGTCCCACCCCGGCGCGCGGCCTTTCTCCCCTTCAAGGTTTCGCGTCAGGGACTTGGGCGGCCGATCAGGCCCCGCGGGCCGTCGGGAAAGTCCCGGCGGCCCGCGGTATATGACCAAAATCAAAGATTCGACGGCGCAATTCCTCAACTAATATGGCATTATGCGCATGTACGGCGGCGTGGCCCGGGGCGCGCCGCCGCCGTGCATCCAATCATGAAGGGAGAGGCGGACATGGATCTGACCGCCGCATTCGATCTGCTCGGCGAGGCTGGCGCCACGGCGCTGGGCGGCCTCATCATCGGCATGATCTTCGGGTTCATGGCGCAGCGCAGCCGGTTCTGCCTGCGGGCGGCCGTGATCGAGTTCGCGCGCGGGTCCTTCGGGCCGAAGCTGTCCGTCTGGCTGCTGGCCTTCGGCATGGCGGTGGCAGGCGTCCAGATCTTCATTTCCGCCGGCTGGCTGTCGGTGGGCGAGGCGCGCCAGCTGACCGGCGCCGGCAGCATTTCCGGCGCGCTCATCGGCGGCGCCATGTTCGGCTGCGGCATGGTGCTGGCGCGCGGCTGCGCGTCGCGCCTGCTGGTGCTGTCGGCAAACGGCAACCTGCGCTCTCTGCTGTCGGGCCTGATCTTCGCCGTCGTCGCCCAGGCCAGCCTGCACGGCGCGCTCGCGCCGATCCGCGATGATCTGGCGGGTGCCTGGACGGTGACGGGCATCGGCAACCTGAACCTCCTGGCGGCGCTGGGTCTCGGCCAGGGGACGGGCGTGGTGCTGGGGCTGTTCTTCCTGGCCACCGCCATCTTCTTCGCCGCGCGCAACAAGCTTGCCCCGCGCCTGTGGATCGGCGCGCTGGGTGCCGGCATGGCGGTGGTGCTGGGCTGGTGGCTGACGTGGACGCTCTCCTACCAGACCTTCGAGCCCACCAGCGTGGAAAGCATGAGCTTCACCGGGCCCTCGGCCGACGTGCTGATGCTGGTGCTGAATCCTTTCGACTCCTGGGACTTCGACATCGGCCTGGTGCCGGGCGTGTTCCTGGGCAGCTTCCTGGCCGCCCTGCTGGGCCGCGAGTTGAAGCTGGAGGGCTTCCAGGGCGGGGCGTCCATGCGCCGCTACATCATCGGTGCCGTGCTCATGGGCTTCGGCGGCATGCTGGCGGGCGGCTGCGCGGTGGGCGCGGGCGTGACCGGCGGCTCGATCTTCGCCCTGACGGCGTGGCTGGCGCTCTCGGCCATGTGGGCGGGTGCCGCGCTGACCGATTATCTGATGGACCGCCGCGGCCTTGAGGCGGACGCCGCCCACCCGCGCCATGCTCCGGCGCCGTAACAGGCCAGGAACAATCGACAAAAGAAAGGGCCGGACGCGCCAAGGCGTCCGGCCCTTTTCCCTTTCCCCGTGACGGACCTACGCTCAGCCCCCAGGCCAGGTTTGCTGTTGCGGTTCCATCTGGCCCAGGCTTTCCCGCATGCGGCGGTCCGCCTGGTGGAGAATTTCCTTTTCCTCCCGCAACCCCTGCACCAGCCCCCAGCACATGAACAGCATGATGATCGAGAACGGCAGGGCGGCGATGATCGATGCGGCCTGAAGGCCTTCCAGCCCGCCCGACAGCAGCAGCACGGCGGCGACGAAGCCCTCGCCCAGGCCCCAGACAACGCGGTGGACCGTCGGCGGCTCGCGGTCGCCCATCGAAAGAAGCGTGGTCACCACCAGCGTGCCCGAGTCCGACGAGGTGATGAAGTACGTCGCGATCAGCAGCGTCACCAGGCACATGGCGATGAAGTTGAGCCAGTCGATGGTCGTGATGACGTCCAGCGTCTGGTAGAGCGCCATGGTCACGTCGTCCGACACCGCCTGACTGATGCCGGCACCTTCCTGGTACAGCTCCAGCCACAGGCCGGTGCCGCCGAAGACGGTCAGCCACGCCATGCCCAGCAGGGTCGGGACCAGCAGCACGCCCAGGATGAACTCCCGGATGGTGCGGCCGCGCGAGATGCGGGCGATGAACATGCCCACGAACGGTGCCCAGGCAATCCACCAGCCCCAGTAGAACGCCGTCCACGCCGACTGCCAGGTGCCCGTGCCGCCCGACTGGGCATTGGTCCAGAAGCTCATGGGGATGACGGTGCGGATGTATTCGCCGATGCCCTGGACGAACAGCTCCAGAAGGTAGCGCGTCGGGCCGAAGGCGAAGAAGAACAAGAGGATCAGGGCGGAAAGGTACAGGTTCCACTCCGACAGGATACGCACGCCCTTGCCGACGCCCGACACCACCGACAGCGTTGCGATGGCCGAGATGACGGCGATCAGGATCATCTGGTTGGTGGTGGAGATCTCCCAGCCGAACAGAACGTTCAGGCCGGTGTTCATCTGCGTCACGCCGAAGCCCAGCGACGTCGCCACGCCGAACACGGTGCCGAAGACCGCCAGCACGTCCACCGCATGGCCCCAGCCGCCGTAAATGCGCTCGCCCATGAGCGGATAGAGGGCGGAGCGGATCGCCAGCGGCAGCTTCTTGCGGTAGCTGAAGAACGACAGCGCCAGGGCGACGATGGCGTAGATCGCCCAGGGGTGCATGCCCCAGTGAAAGTACGTCAGCCGCATGGCCGTGACGGCGGCGGCGGGCGTTTCAGGGTCGGTCGTGAAGGGGTTGCCCTGGAAGTGGTACATGGGCTCGGCGATGGACCAGAACACGAGGCCGATGCCCATGCCGGCGCCGAACAGCATGGCGAACCAGGATATGTAGCTGAATTCCGGCTGCTGGTCGTCGTCACCCAGCTTCAGGTCTCCGAAGCGGCTGAACAGGAGCCACAGGCTGAACAGCAGGAACAGCGCCACCACCAGAATGTAGTACCACTTGAAGTACTTCACGATGCCGTCACGCACCATGACAAACCATGCCGAAGACGTCTCCGGCGCCGCCGCGCCCGCGACGAGGAACAGGGCTACGACCACCATCGCCACCAGGGCCATGGTCGGGTTCAGGCCTTTCAGCAGGCCGCGTTCCGCGCGCATTGTCAGTCCTTCCCTGGCGTTTGGCTCACAACTTGGTCTCGTCGGTGGGCGGTTCCTTGAAGAACTCCTCGCCCACGTGGGTGCCGGCCCCGCCGACGGCGCGGTAGACGCGCACTCCGCGGCGGTGGTGGCGGTGGTCCACCAGCGTGACTGCGGCCTGGCCGTTCACTGCGCTGCGCTGACCCAGGAAGACGGCGACGGGCAGGCCGATGTTCGATCGTCCGCGCATCATCCACATGCGCCCCCAGTCGAAATGGCCGCCGATGAAGCCCACCTGGATCAGCCCGCCGTCGAACCCCGAGACGAAGAAATCCAGAGCCTCGCGGTCGGGAAAGACGTGAACGTTGATGTAGGCGTAGACCAGTTCGTTGACCAACTCGGACAGCGTGAAGGTTCCCGTCTCGGTGGCGTTGACGTGGCGTTCCAGCGCGGCGTCCATGTGCACCGTCAGCTCGTCGGGGTCACGCTGGAAGTTGGGCGAGTAGCGCACGAAAGCCGAGGTGTCGGGCATGTCGTAGCGCACCCGGTAGAGCCTCAGGTCGCGCACGATGTCCTCGGGCGTCATGGACGGGCCCGCCTCTGGCGCGGCCGTTGTGGCGTCTTGCGGCATGGGTATTCCTTCGTCCGTTCTTGACGTGATCGTTCTCGGATGCGGTCTGGCGGCGGGAGAAGAACGCGCCGATCGCCGACATGGTTTTCCGTGCGCGTCGAAGTGCCATGTTTCTGCCTCTCGACGGTCACCGCGTCGCCATGGGGGACCCGCAGTCTGAGCGGCAGACAGGCCGTGCATCGCTTGCGGGCCGGTGCTATTGTTCCGCGCGCGCCCGTGACCCGGCGCCGCCTGCAGGCCCCGTCAGCACGGGGGCGGGCCCGGCGCGGTCGGGGGCAACAGACGACGACACGGGCCGCGCGGGGGGCGTGGCCGCGATACCAAAGGCAAAGGAGCCCTTGATGACTCTCCGCAAGTTTTTCCCGGCGTTCGGCCTGTCCGCCATGGCCGCGGCCGTGCTGGGCCTGGCCGTGGCGGCCGCGCCGCAGCCCGCCGCCGCCCAGGGCGCCGGTCAGCCGGGCAAGATCGGCAACGCGGACATCGGACAGACCTACGGCGACTGGACCGGCGCGTGCGAAACCGTCCCGGGCGGCGCGCGCGAGTGCTACATCTTTCAGACCGTGCAGCAGGGCCAGGGCGGCCAGCCCATCATGTCGCTGAAGGTGGGCACCTTCCTGGAAAACAACCAGCCGGCCATCCTGGCCGACCTGCCCACCGGCATCATGATCCAGCCGGGCGCCATGTTCGCCGTGGACGGCGGGCAGGAGGCGCGCGTGCCGTACCAGATCTGCACGCCGGGCCTGTGCCGCGCGATCGTGCCCCTGAACGACCAGATGCTGGAAAAGATGAAGGCCGGCGCGAGCCTGAACGTCAGCTTCGTCACCGCCGCCGGACAGAAGGTGTCGGCCGACGCCTCCCTCAGCGGCTTCACCGCCGGGTGGGGCAGCGTCAGCCAGTAACCGGCGCGCTTGCCCGGCCGGAACAGGAAAACGGGCCGTCCCGTGCGGGGCGGCCCGTTTTCCGTTGTACCGGTGGTGCGGGAACGGGCGTCAGTAGTCGAGCGATGCCGCCGTGTCGTGGCCGTTGTGCTCGTCCGAGGCGACCCGGATCAGCTTGGCGCGGCTGGCGACGCCGTAGGCCCGCAGGATGGCGGTCACGTGCGCCTTGACCGTTGCCTCCGACAGATTGAAGCGGGTGGCGATCTCGCGGTTGCTCATGCCCTCCAGCACCAGCGCCAGAACGTCCCGCTGCCGGCTGGTCAGCGCCTGGCGCGGCGAGCGGCCGCCGTTGCCGTGCCCGCCGTGGCCGCCGGACTCGGCGTGCGCCGCGTGCTCGGCCACCATGGACGGAATGTAGACGCCGCCCTGCAGGACCAGCCGGATGGCCGCCAGCAGCACGGGCTCGGGCGCCGTCTTGGGAATGAACCCCGACGCTCCCTGCTCCAGCGCCTTGAGAGCCAGGCGCGGGTTCTCGTCGCTGGTCAGCACCACCACGGGAACGCCCGGCGCCGCTGCCCGCACCTGGGCCAGCCCCGCCAGGCCGCTGGAGCCCGGCATGCGCAGGTCGAAGACGACAAGATCGATGCCCCTGGTGGTGTCGGTCAGGACGGACAGTGCCTGGTCCAGCGACCCGGCTTCGTCCAGCGTCACCGTCTCGGCCAGTCCCGAAAGGGAAACGGCCAGCGCACGACGGACCAGCGGATGGTCGTCGGCGATGAGGATGCGTACAGACGTGTCAGACATGCCTAAAAAGGCCCCCCATTTGCGGCGGGATCGGTGGCCCCACGATCCCGTCTTTCAATCCCCTGCCCCAGAACATATTAACCGATCAGAATAAAAATGGAACTATACCGAGGGATATAACGCGAGAAATATGGTCCCGATGCTTTGACGCGACCTCGAGCTATAAGACACGCGTTATGACTTTGAAGGGCTCTACCCAGAGTATTTTGTTCAACTCTATGTTATCTCAAGATGTTCCGCCATTACTTTAGGTATAAGACTTTAGGCCATCAAGAGGGCCGGGGGCTCCCAGGTGCCAGCCCTGGACGTGGTCAATCCCCATCTCCTGCAGCAGCACCAGGGTCTCGGCATCCTCGACGAATTCGGCGATGGTGGAAAGACCGAACTCCTTCGCCATCTGGTGGATGTGCCTGACCATGACGCGGTCGCGCGGATCGTGACGAAGATTGCGGATCAAGCTGCCCTCGATCTTGATGTAATCCACGTCGAGGAACTTAAGGTACACGAAAGACGAGAACCCGCTGCCGAAGTCGTCGAGTGCGAATCTGACACCGTGGCCGCGCATGGCGTCGATGATCTTTACCAGCTTGTCGAAGTGGGGCAGGGCCTCGCGCTCGGTGATCTCGAACACGATCCGCTCTGCCGCCACGCCGGCGGCGCGCGCGCGGGCCGGCACTTCATGCATCCATTCCGCCGCCGCCAGCGACCGGCCCGACAGATTGAAGAACATCTTCAGGTCGGGATCGCGCTGTGCCGCCAGCGCCGCCAGACCCTTCTCGAAGATGCGCTCGTCGATATCGCGGGTCAGGCCCAGTTCGTCGGCGGCCTCGATGAACTCCCCCGCGGTCTTCAGCCCCTCGGGCGTGCGCACGCGGGCCAGGACCTCCAGCGCGACGGGCCGGGTGTCGGCGCTGGTGCAGATGACCTGGAAGACCGGCTCGATGGCATCGTCGGCCAGCGCGTCCTTGAGCATCCGGCCCTTCTGGAAGACGGCCATGGCGGCGTCCTCCTCGCCGCTGTCCAGGGTGGCGACGCGGTTTTTGCCCAGGCGTTTGGCCTTGTACATGGCCACGTCCATGGCGATCGACAGCTTTTCCACCGTTGCGCCGTTGTCGGGGAAGGTCACCAGCCCGAAGCTGGCACCGACGCGCGTCGCGCCCACGGGCAGCCGCAACGAGGTTTCCGCCACCGCCTTGCGCAGGTTCTCGGCGGCGATGGACCCTTGCTCGGCGGTGGTCTGGGGCATGAGCACGGCGAACTCGTCGCCGCCCAGCCGGGCGATGATGTCGGTGCGCCGCATGCGCCGGTCCAGCACGGTGGCGAGTTCCTTCAGCGCCAGGTCGCCGACGGGATGGCCGTAGGTGTCGTTGATGGACTTGAAGTCGTCCAGGTCCATCATGATCAGGCTGAACGGATGCCCGTGGCGCTGGCCGCGGGCGACCTCCATGCGCAGGAAGTCCTCGAACTTGCGGCGGTTGTAGAGGTTGGTCAGCGGGTCGCGCTGGCTGAAGTGTTCCAGCTTGTCCTGGTATTCCTGAATGGTGCCCAGCAGCCGGTTGAAGTGCTGCGACAGGCTGTTGACCTCTCGCAGGTGGGTGCCGGGCCCGACGCGACGGTTGAGGTCGGTGTGGCTGATGATTTCCTCGATCACGCCGGCGAACCGCGAGATGGGCTGCGCGACGAACACCCGCAGCTTGAAGTACAGCGCCAGGAACAGGGTGGTCAGGATCAGCGTGAAGTAGGCGATGACCGACTTGATGACGAAGCCGACCGACACCTTGAGGTCGGTGATGGGATAGCTGATGTCCACCACGCCGTTGACCTGGCCGATGGCGGCCTCGTGGCAGGTCTGGCACTCGTCGCGCACCAGCACGGGATAGACATAGCGGATGTGGTCCTCGCCGGTCTCCAGCACTGGCTCGGCGGTCCGGAATGCCTGGGTGACCAGGGGGTCGGTGTCGCGCACCGGCGCCTCGCCGGGTATGTCGCCGTACTGGGCGATGACCGGGGTGCCGCGGAAGACGCGGATGTCGGTGCCCGGCTGACTTTTGTTCAGGCGGTCGACGATCTCGCCGATCTCGTCCTTGGTCCAGCCCTTGCGCATGGCCGTGTAGAGCGACTGGAAGATCAACTCGGAGGTCTGGAGCGCTTCCTGCTGCGCCAGATCGCCGATGGCGCGGCGCTCCACAAAGGTGGACATGAGCAGCACGACGACGACGGCCAGGATCATGGCTGCCATGGACAGCAGGAAGACGAACTGGCCGATGCTGAGCGTGCGGATGGTGCGGGCCAGGAACGAAGACATGGTCGGGTATCCCAAGCATGGGCGCGCGCGCCGTCCCTCACCCCGGCACGGTCGCCCGGCCGGGAGGATGCAACAAATCGCCAGCCGTGCCCACATATTTCCGCAACAGGAGTAATGCGATACCCGTCAAACGGGTTGGTCAGAGCCCAAGCCCCTCGAGCAGCGGCGTGATGCGGTCCGCCGGAAGGTCCGTCAGGCGCTCCAGCCGTTCCGCCAGCGTCCGGCGGTGGGGCGATATTGCGTCGCGGCGCTCGGCGTCGGCCTGCCGAAGGGCCGCGGCCTCGGCCGCTGTCAGCGGCCTGCCCAGTGCCTGCGACAGCGCCGGCTCCAGGTCGTCGGGCATGGCGCTCTGCGGGCCGCGTCCCAGCGGGGGGATCACCCCGGCAACGGCGTCCGGCGACAGCCGCGTGATCTCGACCACGCGCGCGGCGAAGGCATCGCGGATGCGGCGGACGTCGCTGGCGTGGCTTTGGGCGGCGGAGGCGGCGGCCCAGGCTTCCGGCGGGGTGAGCGGCCGGTCCATGTTGGCCTCGAGCGCCTGCGTCAGGGCGACGGGCGTGGTCTGCGCGGCGGCCGGGGCGGGCGCAAGGCCGGCGGCGATGCCCAAGGCGAGCGGCGCCAGCGCGGCGCTCCACAGGGCGGCAGAGAAGGCGAGAGGCTTCAGCATGCCGCCTAGATAGCGGCGGCGTGCGGCAATGAAAAGGGGTGTCCCGTGCGGCTGCGGGATGGCGGTGACGACGGCGGCGTCAGGTGGCGTAGGCCACGGGCGCTCCGGCGGCGGCTGCGATGGCGCCGGTCAGCGCCAGGATCGCGGCACCGCGGTCCAGCGGCTTGACGGCGACGGCGTCATACCCGGTCAGCGCCCAGGACGTCAGGGCGTAAAGCGTCGGCAGTGCCACGATGAACGCAAGCACGGAGATCATTGTTCAACCCTCCTGCTGTTGCTTTCAGCAAGAGGCTGCCATGGTGCCGCATCCTCTTCAACATAAAGTATTTTATCCAAATATGGGCGGCATCATGTGGTGTTCCGACGCGCGAACGGCGCCCGAAGGACCGGGCGCCGTCGCAGCAGGATCGACGGTGGGGGCGTCGACCGTCGTCACCGTTTCGCCGCGGCGGTGTCAAACCTCCGCCGTTTCCAGCGCACAGATGGCTTCCGGATCGTCCAGACGCAGCACCATGCTCGACGACAGGAAGAATTCGTGGTGAATGCCGTCCTGCCCGATGTAGCCGGCCATCAGGTCCTGGCCCAGCACGATGGGGCCGACGCGGGAGTCCACGATCACCCCGCCCTTGATGGGCGCCTTGAAGATGCCGGCGGTGCACACCCGCTTCAGGTGCTCCAGCTGCAACAGGTCCGAACCCTCGTAGCGGCGGAACAGCTGGTTGTAGAGCGTCGGCGACAGGGCCATGCCGTAGGGGCCGGGGAAGCCGCCGTCGTCCAGCATGGTGACGGCCTTGACCACGTCCTCCAGCGCCTGGTCCACCTTGGTCCAGTCGCCGGCCGTCAGCGTCTTGCGGCCCGTCGCCGTCAACAGGCCCTCCAGCCCGAAGTCCTTGTTGCCGTAGTAGACGAACTCGTCCTCGCGGCGCGCGACGGCCTCGGCGGCGTCCTCCACCGTGTTCAGGTTCAGCGGCTGGCCGTGTTCGGTCGCTGCCATCAGGCGGCGGATGGACAGCTTGAAGCGCTTGCGCAGCATGGGCAGGGAAACCGCGCGGCTGACCACCGCGCCGGCTTCCTCGTCGCCGACGGTGCGGCAATAGCCGTCGTTGCCGACCTCAATGGAGGTCAGGCCGGGGCCGTAGGGACCTTCGGTTTCCAGCAGGCGACGGGCGGTGAGCATGGCGGCGGCGGACTCGCTGGCGGCCTCGTCGATCGCGTCCCACAACTCGGCGTCGATGGGGGCCTGCGAGCGGTTGAGCATGTCCATGATGTCAGTCCTTCCCCTTGGCTTTCAGCGATCCGATGGTGGCGCGGCGGGCGCGGGCGGGGCGCGCCTTGCCCTCGGGCTCGGCGGGGCGGGCGACACCGCCCTTGGCGGCGGCGGGGTCCAGGCCCAGGTCCTCCAGCGCCTCCTCGTGCTCGGCCTCTTCCTCGATCTCCATGATCGGCCCTTCGGTGAACAGGTAGGTGCGGAACTGTTCATCGACGTCGGGCGAGTACCGGCGCAGCCACTCAAGGGCCATGGCCGCGTGTTCGATTTCCTCCCGCATGTTGTGCAGCAGGATTTGCTTCAGCTCCTCGTCCTCGCAGTCATCGGCGCGCTGCTGGTACCAGTCGACGGCATCCAACTCTTCCTTGATGGAGACGATGGCGTGATGGATGGTAAGCGTCCGGCGACTGATGCGCTCGCGCGGCGCATGAAGGCTTTCGCTACCCATGAGGCCCCCTAAAGCGTGGTGCGATCAGAACAACGCGACCCGCGCCCGGCCGTGGATGCCGGGGCGAACGGCCCGCTTTTCACGTCCATGGAAACGCCAACATCCAGAAGAAGGTTGCATGAATTCCTGCGTCTGGACGAGCGCGGCGGTGGAGGCTAAGGATGATGCGCAACCGCTTTCTGCTTTTCCGGCCGCAAGGACGCTCGCCCATGACCGACCGCCCCATCTGGTTCCGCCGCCGCCACGGCGCCCTCGGGCCCAGCTTCGGCTGGACCTACATTCCCGTCACCTGGCAGGGCTGGGCGCTGGTGGTCTGTGTTCTGGCGTGCCTGACCGCCGCCGCCGTCGTGATCGATCCCCAGACCATCGGCGAGGCGCTGCTGTTCATTGCCGCGGCGGCGGCGATCCTGATCGGCTTCGGAGGCTTCGCGGAGCGCCGCACGCCGCCGCGCGGTGACGACGCCGCCTAGCGCCGCGCCTTTTCCGCCGTCTCGAAGGCGCCGGCCGTTTCGGCATCCGACAGGATGGCGTTCCGCCAGTCCTTCTTCGTCGGCAGGATGGGCGGCATGGGGGCGTGCTGCGTCTTCGCCGTCTCCGGCGCCACCTGCTTGAAGCGCTTGTCGCCGGCCGCGCCCTTCTTCATGAACAGGTTGTAGATGGTCCACATGGTCCGGTCGCGCGGGCCGCTCCACGGGAAGCGCTTGGCCATGCTGGACCCAGAATAGAAGGTGCGGAAGGCCCGGCGGTGGCCGTCGCGCAGGGTCTCGGCCTCCATGCGTTCGGGCGTGTAGACGATGTGGGCCTGGTCGTACTTGGTCCAGTCGTGGCTGACCAGACGGCCGGCGCGCTTCATCTCGTACCATGTCAGCGTGCCGGGATAGGGCGTCAGCACGGAATACGCCGTCATGTCGAAGCCGGCGTCGATGTTGAATTGGGCCGTCTCGTCGAACACGTCGGCGTCGTCGGTGTCGAAGCCGAACATGAACAGCCCGAACACCATGATCCCGTGGCTGTGGATCTTTTCCACCAGCCTCACATAGTCGTCGGGGCGGTTGACCGACTTGTGGACGCTTTTGAGCGTGTCGCGGGAGATGCTCTCGAAGCCGATGGACATCATGGTGCAGCCGCTTTCGGCGGCCAGTTCCAGCATCTCGTCGTCGCCCGCCAGCTTGGACGTCACGCCCGCCTGCCACTTGATGCCGCGACCGCGCAGGGCCTTCATCAACTCCTTGGGCCGTTCCCTGGTGCCGAAGAAGTCCGCATCGTTGATGGAAACCGTGCGCTGGCCGCAGGTCTCCATTTCGTGGATGACCTCGGGGATGGGGCGGTAGCGGAACTTCAGCCCGTTCATCAACGGTTCGGCGCAGAACGTGCAGGCCTGGTGGCAGCCGCGCGAGGTTTGCACGAACGTCTTGTTCACGTAGCGGTGGCCCTTCACCAGGTCATAGCGCGGCATGGGCATGCCCTCCATGGGGCACAGCTTGTCGGAACGGTAGGTGCCGCGCAGGTCGCCCTTTTCCAGGTCGTCCAGGATGCGCGGCATGACCAGTTCGGCCTCGCCGATGCACACCGCGTCGGCATGGCTCAGCGCCTCCTTGGGCATGAAGCTGGGATGCACGCCGCCCATGATGACGGGAATGCCGCGTGCCCGGAACCGGTCGGCGATCTGGTAGCCGCGATTGACGTAACTGGTCATGGCCGAGATGCCGACCATGTCGCAATCCAGGTCGAAATCGATGTCCTCGATGTTCTCGTCGGTCAGCACCACCTCGTAGCGGTCCTGCGGAATGCAGGCCGCCACCGCCAGCAGCCCCGCCAGCGGCGAGTACAGGGCGCGCTTCATGTAGATGGGGCGCGTGGTGAGGCTGTCGGTCTTGGGGTTGATGAGGTGGATGACCCGCGAGCGCATGGGTGGCGTCCCTCCGTCTGGACCTGTGGCCGATGGAGGGGAAAGGGGCGGGGGCGGGGGCGGGTTCCTGGACTCAGCCGGAAGGGGTGGGTGGCGGCGGAAGATCGGCGGCGTCAGGATGCCGCGCGGCCGTCCTCGCCCGTGCGCCGCCGGAAATGGCGGAGCGACGCGGTCCGGCGTGATCGCATGCCCTCGGGATCACCGGTGATCGTCGGTAAGTAGTTGCGCGCGGCCGGATCGGGAGCGTGCCCCCCTTGCTCCCAGTTGCGCACGGTGGCGGGTTCCAGGCCGTAGGCGAGGGCGAACTGGTCCTGCGACAGGCCGGTGGCGTTGCGTAGGCTCCGCATGTCGATCTGCGCCGGCGTTTCCGACGGCTCCGCGGCGATGCCCAGGCGGTGCAGCCGCCGACAAGGACGTCGAGATCGTCAACGGCGGGCACCTCGACGGCCAGGTCCCGCTTCCCGTCCAGCAGCCGGGCCGGCACCCGATGGGCCTGGAGAAGCGGCATGGGGTGGCGCGCGAGCAATGCGGCGGCACCAGGGGGGCGGGGTCGGCGTCAGAGATTCCCGAAATGGCGAGCGAGAACCGCGCGGGAGAACCGTGCGGGACGCGGTCGATGGCCTGGACCCGCACCCGTTGTCCGAGCCGCGCCCTCAATCCCGACCTCATCATGGAGCTCCAGCGTCTGCATGACAGCGCCAGGGGCGGCGTGGCCGCCTCTCTACCACTTCCTTGTGCGCTGGAAGCCCTTCTGCATCATGCACTCATCACGCAGGTTGCCGGCGGCCTTGGCCTGGCTGTTCATGGTCGACCAGGTGGCGCCCTGGCCAAAGTGGCCCATGCCGCCCGCCATCTGGCCATGCTGAGCGCCGAAATGGCTTACGGCGCCCAGCCCCAGTTCCTCGCATTCCTCGAATGCAGCGGCGCGCTGGATACCGGCGTGGCCGATGGTCGGGTCGGTGTTCACCGTGGAGGTGTACCAGTCCTGGTCGACGCCAATACCGAGAGACTTCGTCACGTCCAATGCGGCCTGCTGCGCAAACCCGTGGGGTCCGAGGCAACCTCCAAGGGCGAGGATCGCCATGGCAGCGAATAACGGTCTTGCGTAGCGCATGGGCATGTCTCCCTCCGTCGGCGGCCCGCAGGGTCGGGCAGCGTGAGAGAGCTAACATAAAAATTATGGGTAATCAACCCAAGGCGGCTCTACGTCGATAAAGAAACCTTAAGTTATCCGGTGGCGGCTCGTGGGCGCCATGAGCGTTCTAGATGTCCAGCTCTTCCACGAAGCGGGCGTTTTCCTGGATGAACTGGAAGCGCAGTTCCGGCTTGCGGCCCATCAGGCGCTCCACCAGACGACTGGTCTGTTTGGCTTCCTCGCGGCTTTCCTCGGTGTGGGTGTCGGGGATGGTCACCTGCAGCAGCGTGCGCGAGCCCGGCGACATGGTGGTTTCCTTCAGCTGCGCCGGCGGCATCTCGCCCAGGCCCTTGAAGCGGCTGATCTCCACCTTGGACGGCTTGAACTCCGTCTTCAGAAGCTGGTCCTTGTGGGCGTCGTCGCGCGCATACATGCTCTTGCCGCCCTGCACCAGCCGGTAGAGCGGCGGCATGGCCAGGAACAGGTGGCCGTTTTCGATCAGCGCCGGCATCTCGCGGTAGAAGAAGGTCATCAGCAGCGACGCGATGTGGGCGCCGTCCACGTCGGCGTCGGTCATGATGATGACCTTCTCGTAGCGCAGCTTGTCGTCGTCGTAGTGATCGCGCACGCCGCAGCCAAGCGCCTCGATCAGGTCCGTCAGCTCCTGGTTGGCGCGCAGCTTGTCGCTTGATGCCGATGCGACGTTGAGGATCTTGCCGCGCAGGGGCAGCACCGCCTGGGTTTCGCGCATGCGGGCCTGCTTGGCCGACCCGCCGGCCGAGTCGCCCTCCACCAGGAACAATTCGGTCCCGCCGGCGATGGAACGCGAGCAGTCCGCCAGCTTGCCCGGCAGTCGCAGCTTCTTGGTGGCGGTCTTGCGGCTGAGTTCCTTGTCCTGCTTGCGGCGCTGGCGGTCCTCGGCACGGGCGACCACATGGGCCAGAAGCTCGGCTCCGGCATGGGCGTCGCCCGACAGCCAGTGGTCGAACTGGTCCTTCATGGCCTGCTCGACGTAGCGGGTCGCCTCGGCGCTGGCGAGCTTCTCCTTGGTCTGACCCTGGAACTGGGGCTCGCGGATGAAGCACGACAGCATGATGCAGGCGCCGCCGATCACGTCGTCGGGGGTCAGCTTGTCGGCCTTCTTGTTGCCCACCATGTCGCCGAAGGCGCGCATGCCCTTGGTCAGCGCGTTGCGCAGGCCCTGCTCGTGCGTGCCGCCCTCGGGCGTGGGCACCGTGTTGCAGTAGCTGGAGAACAGGTAGTCCTGGTCCGTCGGCCAGGCCAACGCCCATTCCACGCTGCCCATGTCGTCGGGAAAGTCCTGGCGGCCGGCGAAGACGGTGGGCGTCACCATCTCGCGCTTGTCCATCAGCTCCGACAGGAAGTCCGTCAGGCCGTTGGGGAAGTGCAGCTCCTGCTCCACCGGCGTCGGGTTGTCTTCCTTGATCAGCTCGGGCGCGCACTTCCAGCGGATGCGCACGCCGCGGAACAGATAGGCCTTCGACCGCGTCATCCGGTACAGCAGCGCCGGGCGGAAGCGGGCGCGGGGGCCGAAGATGTCCGGGTCGGGGTGAAAGGTCACCATCGTGCCCCGGCGGTTCTGCACGGTGCCCAGGTCCTCGATCCCCGACACCGCCTTGCCGCGGCTGTAGGCCTGGTGCACCAGCTTGCGGTCGCGGGCCACTTCCACCACCAGGTCGTCGGACAGCGCGTTGACCACCGACACGCCCACGCCGTGCAGGCCGCCCGAGACCTTGTAGGCCCCGCCGCCGAACTTGCCGCCCGAGTGCAGGGTGGTGAAGATCACCTCCAGCGCCGACTTCTCAGGGTACTTGGGGTGCGGGTCGACGGGGATGCCGCGGCCGTTGTCGCGGACGGTCACCCGGTTCTCCAGCCCCAGTTCCACGTCGATCACCGTGGCATGGCCGGCCACGGCTTCGTCCATGGCATTGTCGAGAATCTCCGCCACCAGATGATGGAGGGCTTTCTCGTCGGTGCCGCCGATGTACATGCCCGGGCGCTTGCGCACGGGCTCCAGCCCCTCCAGGACCTCGATGTCCTTGGCGGTGTAGGCGTCTGTCTTGGCGGCGGTTTTTTCGAAGAGATCGTCGGACATGGCGCGCATTATATGGAGGGTCCGCCACGCCAGCAAGACGATGCCGTGGTGCCATCGTTCGCCCGCCGCTGTATGGTGCGGAAAACCCAACCAACCCAATGCCGAGGAACACCGACCGCCATGACCATCCAGACCGAACAGCCCGTCGGAGAGATTGCCATCCGCACGCTCGCCATGCCCGCCGACACCAATCCGGCCGGCGACATCTTCGGCGGCTGGCTGATGTCGCAGATGGACATCGCGGGCGGCGTCGCGGCCTCCAAGCGGGCCCGCGGGCGGGTGGCGACGGTGGCCGTCGACGGCATGGCCTTCCACAAGCCGGTGCGCGTGGGCGACGAGCTCACCTGCTACACCTCGGTCGAGAGGGTCGGCCGCACGTCGCTGACCATGAAGGTCGAGGCCTGGGTCCTGCGGCGCGGAACGTGGGAGCAGGAGAAGGTGACGGAAGCCACCTTCACCTTCGTCGCCATCGACGAGGCCGGCAAAAAGCGCGAGGTGCCGGCGGCCTAAGGGGCCGTTTGCCGCGTCCGCCCGCTGCATCCGGTCGGCAGCCAGCCGCCCAGCCGCAGGATACGCGGGGCAGGGGCTGAACGGTTGGCTGCCGGTCCGGGCGGGGGCATGCATCGGCGTCGGGGGTACGCGAACGCCATCTGACGCATCTCGACCGGAACGCGACGGACCGGTGCACCCGGGATAGAGAAAACCGGCGCCGCCACACGTTGAAAGATAACGGCGCAGCCATGAAAAATGCGCGCAAAACGCAAGGGGTGCATGATAAATTTCCGCAGTTCGCTGCCCTTCCGGTAGCGCTCATTACTGGACGTACTCGAACATTATGCACCTCGATACCTTCGACGCACGCCTTTTGGCGGAGTTGCAGCGGAACAATCGCAAGACGAGCGCCGCTCTTTCGGATACCGTTCATTTGTCGCCGGCAGCCTGCCTGCGCCGCGCCGATCGTCTTCGCCGTCACGGCGTGATCCGCGCGGACGTTTCGGTTGTGCAGCCGGAAAAGGTGGGTGTCGGGGTTCAGGCCCTGGTCCGGGTGACCCTTCAGCAGAAACAGCCCGAAACCATCGCCGCCTTCGAGGCCGCAATGCTTGCGGCTGACGAGGTCATCTCGTGCTGGCAGGTCACCGGCGGGTTCGATTACGGCCTTGTCGTCGTGGCGCGCGACATCGCCATGTACGAGGCCTTCGTCCGCGTGATGCTGGTGGAAAACCCGGTGGTGCGCACCCACGAGGCCAGCATCGTGCTCAACGCGGTCAAAAGCGGCGCGCCGCTGCCGGTCTACCTGGCGGCCCTGGAGGGAGCCTAGAACCTTTTTCGGTCACGCTTGATCGGAAAGGGGCGGCAGGGGCCGGCCTGCGGCCCCGCACCGGTCAGGCGCGAGAGCCTTCGTGGCGCTTGGGGCCGAAGGCGTGCGCGCAAGCACGCACGGCGCCCTGCGGGCACGGCCGCCTCTGAACGGATTTATGCTTTAGAAGCCCCGCCCGTGCCGGGCCAGGAAGTCCTCTTCCTCCGGGGTGGGGGCGCGGCCCAGCACGGCGTTGCGGTGGGGAAAGCGGTCGAAGCGGGCGATCAGGTCACGGTGCTTGACCGCATAGTCCAGCCACTCCGCATTGCCCAACTGGCGGAACAGCTCCACTGAGGCCTCCTGATCGGAGAGGCACTCGGAATGCTCCAGCGGCATATAGAGGAACAGGCGGTGGACGGGCCTCAACTCGGCGTCGAGACCCTGCTCCAGGGCGTGGCGGGTGACCGTGCGCGCCTTCTGGTCGCAGGCGAATGCCGCCGGGCTGTTGCGGAAGACGTTGCGGGGAAACTGGTCCAGCAGGATGACCAGCGTGACGCAACCCAGCGGCGTGGCCATCAGCCCGTCCAGTCGCCCGTCGGCGGCGGCGTCCATCTCTTCGGTGAAGCGCTCGGCGATGGCCTGGTCGAAGGCGTCGTCCTGGACGAACCATTCCTTGCGCGGCTCGCCCTCCGTCGGCGAGCCCGGCTCTCCGAACCAGAAGGCGACGACGCGGGCCACCGTCTCCGACGGCAACGGACCGGACGTGCGGGCGGCGTATGGCATGGACGACCCTCCTGACGGCATGGCGCCTGCTTCTGCATGGCAGCCATGCGGAAAATTCATGCCGGACCATATGGGGCGGGAGCGTCGCGGTTCAAGCAGAATCGGGCGCGGCGTCGCCGGTCTTTTTGTAGGGGGCGAGGGTGGCGAGGTCCTCGATCTCCGCCTGCATGACCGCGCGTTCCTGCCCCAGGTAGCGCTCTACCGCCTGCCGCAGGCCGGCATCGGCGATCCAGTGGGCGGACCAGGTGGGCCGGGGCATGTAGCCGCGCTTGATCTTGTGCTCGCCCTGGGCGCCGGCCTCCACGCGCGTCAGGCCGTGCTCGATGGCGAAGTCGAGCGCCCGGTAGTAGCAGGCCTCGAAGTGAAGGTAGCGGTAGTCGCCCAGGCTGCCCCAGTTGCGGCCATAGAGCGTGTCGGAGCCGCGCAGGTTGAGCGCGCCGCAGACCGGGCGGTCGTCCTCGAACCCCATGACCAGCACCACCGCATCGCCCATGCGCTGGCCCAGCAGGTCGAAGAACTCGCGCGTCAGATAGGGATTGCCCCACTTGCGGTCGCTGGTCGCCATGTAGAAGCGGTGAAAGGCGTCCCAGTGGCGCGGTGTGATGGCATCCCCTGTCAGGGTCTCCAGCCGCACGCCCGAGGCTTGGGCGCGGGCGCGTTCCTTGCGGATGTCCTTGCGCTTGCGGCTCGACAGCGTTTCCAGGAACTCGTCGAACGATCCGTAGCCCGGGTTCTCCCAGTGGTACTGCACGCCCATGCGGCGCAGCAGCCCCATTCCCTCCATGGTCTCGGCCTCGGCCTCGGTGGGGAAGGTGACGTGCACCGACGAGCATCCGGCGCGCTCGGCGAGGTTCACCATGCCGCCCACCAGGGCCTCGCGCAGGCGGGCCGGGTCTGGGGCATCGGGGCGGACCAGCAGGCGCGGGCCGGTCACGGGCGTGAAGGGCACGGCGCACTGAAGCTTGGGGTAGTACCGCCCGCCGGCCTGGGAATAGGCATTGGCCCACGACCAGTCGAAGACGTATTCGCCGTAGGAGTGGCTTTTCACGTACAGCGGCGCGCAGGCCAGCACGCCGCCGTCCGGGTCTTCCAGCACCAGGTGGCGCGGCAGCCATCCTTCCTCGCCGCAGGCCGAGCGGCTGTCTTCCAGCGCCGACAGGAAGGCGTGGCGGACGAAGGGGTTGCCGGTTCCGGCGCAGGCGTCCCACGCATCGGCCGGCACGGCGGCGATGGAGGCCACCGCCTTCAGGGTCAGGGAGTCGTTGCGTCCGTCTGGCATGGCGCTGAGGTGGGGTCGCGCGGCCGGAGGCTCAAGGTGGCGGAGCGGAGGGCGGAGCCGATCCCCGGCGCGCGGTGCCGGGGATCGGCGAACAGGGTCGCAACCGCGACCCCGCGCCGGGCAGGCGCGCGAGGCTGCGCGCCGAATGAACGCAGCTCGGTGCGAAGCCGCGAGCGTAACAGCTACTTGATCTCGAAGGTGCCCTCGATCTCCACGGACACGCCCAGCGGCAGCGTCGGGGCGCCGACGGCGGCGCGGGCGTGCTTGCCGGCCTCGCCGAAGACCTCCACCATCAGGTCCGACGCGCCGTTGATGACCTTGGGCTGATCGGTGAAGTCGGCGGCGCTGTTGACGAAGCCGCCCAGGCGCACGACGCGGGTCACCCGCTCCAGGTCGCCGCCGCAGGCCGCTTTCAGCTGCGCGATCAGGTTCAGGCCGCACAGGCGGGCGGCGCGCTGGCCGTCCTCCAGGCTGACCGACTCGCCCAGCCGCCCGTTGAACTCCGGCTTGCCGTCGACCAGCGGCAGCTGTCCGGAAATGAAGACCAGGGTCCCGCTGACCACATAGGGGACGTAGTTCCCGGCCGGGGCCGCGGCGTTCGGCAGGGTGATGCCCTTCTCGGTCAGGCGTGCCTCGATGGTCCCGGACATATTGGTTCTCCCTTGGGGGTTGCTGATGTGGTAATCCTGCGGCACCGACTCGGGGTCGGGCGAGGGCCGCTTTGGCGTCCGCCGACCCGTCCGCCGCACCGTCCACGCATTGTTTTGGGAAGAGCCGCCCGTGAGCAAGCTTTCGTTGCCCAAGGACAAGATCAAGTTCGTCCTGCTGGAAAACGTCCACGACAACGCCGTCGCCTACCTGCGCCAGCACGGGTACGAGAACATCGACGTGCACAAGGGCGCGCTCGACGCCGACGCGCTGAAGGACGCCGTGCGCGATGCCCATGTCGTCGGCATCCGCTCGCGCACAAAGCTGACCGAGGACATTTTGTCCGCCGCCGACAAGCTGGTCGCCATCGGCGCCTTCTGCATCGGCACCAACCAGATCAACCTGGGCGCCGCCAAGCACCTGGGCGTGCCGGTGTTCAACGCGCCGTACTCCAACACCCGCTCGGTGGCGGAACTGGTGCTGGCCGAGATCATCATGCTGGCGCGCGGCATTCCCCGCCGCAACTGGATCAGCCACGAGGGCGGCTGGGACAAGTCCGCCAAGGGCTCCACCGAGGTGCGCGGCAAGACGCTGGGCATCGTCGGCTACGGCCACATCGGCACGCAGCTTTCGGTCATTGCCGAGGCGCTGGGCATGAAGGTGCGCTTCTTTGACATCGTCGACAAGCTGCCCATGGGCAACGCCGCGGCCTGCATGAGCCTGAAGGAGCTGATGGAGACGTCGGACTTCGTCTCGCTGCATGTGCCCGACACGCCCCAGACCCGCAACATGATTACCGACACGGAACTGGGCTGGATGAAGCAGGGCGCGTTCCTGCTCAACGCCGCGCGCGGGCAGATCGTGGACATCGACGCCCTGGCCGACCACCTGCGTACCGGCCATCTGGCGGGCGCGGCCATCGACGTCTTCCCCGTCGAGCCGGCCAGCGTGGAGGACGTGTTCGAAAGCCCCCTGCGCGGCATGAAGAACGTCATCCTCACCCCGCACATCGGCGGCTCCACGCAGGAGGCGCAGGCCAACATCGGCACCGAAGTGGCGGAAAAGCTGGTGAAGTACTCCGACAACGGCTCTACCGTCGGGGCCGTGAACTTCCCCGAGGTGATGCTGCCCGTGCACATGGGCGGGGCGCGCTTCATGCACATCCACCGCAACGTTCCCGGCGTCATCTCCAGGATCAACGACGTGTTCAGCCGCCGCGGCCTGAACATCGTCGGCCAGTACCTGCGCACCGATGAAGAGGTGGGTTACGTGGTGGTCGACGTCGACGGCACCATCGAGCCCGGCATGGGCGTGCGCCGCGACCTGGAGGCCATCGAGGGCACCATCCGCACCCGCTTCCTCAACTGCGAGGAGCCGTAAGGGCCCCAGCCGGAATCCAGCCGGGGCGCCGGAGTTCCGGGGCGGGCCCCGCGGGGAACCGGACGGCGGCGGATGGTGTTGCTGAAGGACGGATCAACCGAACAAAAGAGGGGCCTTCCATGACCACCACCACCATCCCCGCCGCCGGCCGTCGCGCCGGCAGGCTGGCCGCCGTCGCCGCCATGGCCGCCGCCCTCGCGGCCTGTTCGGGGTTCCAGGCCGAGGACCCGGTGGACCGTGTCTTCGCCCCCTCGGGCGATGTGGCGGTGGTGGAAGGCCTGCTGGTCCTGCCCGAGGGCGCGGAGGTGCCGCCCACCTCGCGCGCCGAGGCCCGCCTGGTGGACCTGGACCGCACGGGCACCGAGGGCGACTTCCTGGTTGCCAGCACCGTCACCGACGCCACCGGCGGGCCGGTGCCCTTCCGCCTGCAGTGGCGCCCGGGCGCGCTGCCGGAGGGCCACCGGTACGTCGTGACCGGCCGCCTGATCGGCCGGGGCGGCACGCTCTATACGGTCGAGGAGCCCGTCGCCATCGCGGTCACGCCGGCCCGCCAGGGCATCACGCTCGCCCTGGTCCCCACCGGGACGGCGCCCGCGGGCGAGGACGGCGCGTCCTATTCGCTGGAGGGCATTCCCGACCCGTCGGAGACCGAGGCGATGCCCATGACGACCAGGGGCGGCGGCCTGGACAGCATGTATGACGACCGGCTGGGCGGCGACTCGCTGTCCGGCTACATCTCCAGCGACGACTACGGCGGCCGCGTCATCGCGCCGGCGCCGGCGCCGGCAACGGAGTAAAGCCGCATCATCGTTTTCCTCGTGTATCAGGATATCCTGATGTAGGCTGCTCGCCCTATCCTGCGGACCAATTGCGAGGAGCAGAGCCCATGACCATCCAGACGACCGACTACGTCGGAACCCTGTTCGACGAGCAGGGCAATCCCGACAAGGTCACCGTGGCCTTCACCATGGGCAACAAGGCGCTGGAGAAGGGGCATTCCGCCACGGTCATTCTCATGGCCGATGCCGTGCGCCTGGGCCTGCCGGGTCGCGTCGACGGCATGGACATCGGCGCGCCCTTCAAGCCGGTGCCCGAACTGCTGGAGGGCTTCCTCGCAAAGGGCGGCCAGGTGGCGGTGTGCAAGTCCTGCATGGAGCACAACGGCCTGAAGCCCGACCAGCTGGACAGCCGCTTTCCCGTCATCACCGCCGACGACGTCATCGATCTGGTGATGGCCTCCAAGGGTGCCCTGCAGATCTCCTGACGCCATCGCGGAAAAGCGTGCCCGCCCATGTTCCGCGCCCGTTGCAGGATGCGAGGTGCATTGCGCTTTGCGTGGCAGCGTGGGAAACCTCTTTCTTCGGCGGGGCCTTTCGCGGCACCCGCGCACCGGCATGAAAAATGCAAGCATCCGGTGGGTTTGAGTTTCGTGGGCTTGGGACGGGCAGAGCATGGGCCGGAGTGGGGCTGCATCGACGGATGCCGTTGACCGTAGGGTGGCGCAGGGCGCCGACCGCCTGACGCTGTTCCGCTGGATGTGGCGGTCCTACCTGCGCACGGCGCTGGTGCCGTTGCTGGTGGTGGAACTGACGCTGATCGTCGCCTACTTCGCCACCAACGCGCTCACCAAGGACGCCAACATCGCCGCCATCCGCGAGACCGCGGAGCAGTCCCTGACAGAGGTGGCGCGCCTGAACGCCGGGCTGGCGGCGGAGCGGCTGGCGGCCGTCACCGACCTGACCCGCGTCCTGCAGCGCCGGACGACCGACCTGGTGACGGACCCGCCGACTGTCGACCCGGACGAGGCCGCGCGCTTCACCTTCGACGCCGACGGCATCGTGTACTACACCGACGTGGATACCGGCGGCGCGGCCGGGTTCTATTCGGGCATCGTGCCGGTGGACGAGGCGATGCAGCGCAAGGCGGCGGCGCTGGCGGTGCTCGATCCCGTTTTGCGCGACGTGACCGAGAGCAACGCGCTTGCCGTGCAGGCCTATTACAACACGCGCGACAGCTACAACCGCATCTATCCCTTCTTCGATACGGCGGCGACCTACGCCCAGAAGCTGGATATCCCCAGCTTCAACTTCTATTACGAGGCCGACGCCGCCCATAATCCGTCGCGCGGCGTGGTGTGGACCGACGCCTACGTGGACCCGGCCGGCCAGGGCTGGCTGACCAGCGCCATCGCGCCCGTTTACGACGGCAAGGTGCTTGAGGGCGTGGTGGGCATCGACATCACGCTGAACACAATCGTCGGCCGTGTGCTGGACATCTCCACGCCCTGGGGCGGGCAGGCCGTGCTGATCGGCCGCGACGGCACCATCCTCGCCATGCCGCCGGAGGCCGAGGCGACGCTGGGCCTGGCGGAGGTGGGCGCGCATTCCTACGCCGAGGCGGTGCGCACCAACACCTTCAAGTCCGAGGACTACGCCATCGACCGCGTCGCCGGTCTGTCGGACCTGCCGATCATGGCCGAGGCGGGCGGCGTCGGCACCGCGCGGCTGGGCGGCGAGAGCCATCTGGTCGCGTGGAACGTGGTGCCGGGCGTCGACTGGCACCTGGCGGTCTTCGTGCCCGAGGCGGACCTGTACCAGTCCGCGGTGGCCGTCGGCGACCGGTTCGACCGCCTGGGCCTGGCGATCGTCGGCATCCTGGTGCTGTTCTACATCGCCTTCCTGACGGCGCTCTACTGGGTCGCCCGGCGCAATGCCGCCCGTCTCGCCGCGCCGCTGGAGGACTTGAGCCGGACGGCGGGCCGCATCGCCGAGGGCGCCTTCCATCAGCCCGAGGCCAGCGGGCCGGTGGCCGAGATCACCGACCTGTCGCACGCCGTCGCCCGCATGGGCCGCCAACTGGGCGAGAAGACCGAGCGGCTTGTGGCCGCCTCGCGCTCTCTGGAGGAGAGCGATGCCTTCCGCCGCTCGCTGATCGAGAACCTGCCGGTGCCGGTGGTGTTCTTCGGCGACAACCCCGACGTGGTCATCGCCCACAACAGCGCCTACGACGCCCTGGTGGCCGAACACGGCCACGATGCCGTACGCGACGCCCTGACCCCCATGGCCGCCGACGGCGCCGCGGAGGTGGAGCGCGAGGACATGCTGGAACTGGCTGGCGCGGACGGCCGCTCCCGCCGCTACACCGCCCGCCGCACGCGGCTCTGGCACCTGGGGCGGCGCGGGACGCTGTGCGTGATGTTGGACGTCAGCGTTCTGGAGGAAGCCCGCGCCAGCATCGCCGCCGCCCGCGACCGCGCACTGGAGGCCGCGCGCCTGAAGTCGGAGTTCCTCGCCAAGGTGACGCACGAGTTGCGCACGCCGCTCAACGGCATCATCGGCCTGACCGAACTGATCGAGGGCGAGGCGGACCTGGAGCGCGTGCGGCGCGACACCCGCGCCATCGGCCGCAACGCCCGCAACCTGCTGGCCATCGTGGAGGACCTGCTGGATCTCTCGGCGGTCGAGAGCGGCCAGGTAACCATGGAGGCCGCATGGTTCGCGCCGGCCCGGCTGATCGAGGACGTGCTGGCCGGCTTCCGCATGCAGGCGCGCGAAAAGGGCCTGTCGCTGAAGGCCGAGACCGAGACGCTGGACGGCCTGTCCGTCCACGGCGCCGGGGGGCGCATCCGCCAGGTGCTGTCCAACCTGGTGGGCAACGCCGTCAAGTTCACCGAACACGGCGGCGTGACTGTGCGCGCCACGATGATCGACCGCGACGGCCGCTCCCTTCTGGAGATCCGGGTGGAGGACACCGGGCAAGGCATCGCCGCCGACCGCCTCGAGGACATCTTCCAGCCCTTCCGCCAGGGTGACGACAGCCTGACGCGGCGTTTCGGGGGCGCCGGCCTGGGCCTTGCCATCGCCCGTGAACTCACCGAGCGCATGGGCGGCTCCATCGCCGTCGAAAGCGCGCCCGACGACGGCGCCAGCTTCGTGGTCACCGTGCCGGTCATGCCGCTGACAGGCGAATCGGTGCTCATGCCGCCGGACGGGCGCCTGTCGTGCCTGATGCTGGGGTTCGACGGTGCGACGGAGGCTTTGGTCCGCGCCATCCTGGCGGCCCGCGGCGCCGGCGTCAGCACCGTGCAGACGCCCCTTGAGGCCGAGCAGCGCCTGCGGCGGGGCGAGGCGGCCGCCGCCTGCGTCCGCGTGCACGGCCCCGGCGATGTCGAGACGGTCCGCCGGCTTGCCGCCATCGGCCCCCGCACCCCGGTTTCGGCCGTCCTGTCCGAGGATGACCCGGCCCTGGCGGCGACCCTGCGCCGCCTGGGCGTGCCGACGGTGGCGCAACCGTTGACGGCGGCCAAGGTGGCGTGGCTGCTGGAGCAGAAGAAGGCCTTGCGCTCGGCGTCGTGACGGCGGTGCTGTCACTGACAGCATTCCGCCGCCGCGCCATCTTCCCGGCAGTTACGGCGTGGAGGACAATGCCATGGCGGCGGTGACCATCCGCAACCTGCCCGACAAGACGCGCGAGGCGATCCGCGTCAAGGCGGTGCTGACGTGGCAGCCCTGATCGCACCCGGCGCCGTCATTTCGGCCATCACTTGGCAGAGGTCTTGAGCTGGTATCGACGCGACGGCTGTTCCGCCCAGGCGATCCCCGATCTGCTGGTTGCTGGCGGCCTCGCTGTCGTTCCCTTCGACAACGTTTCCTGCGAGATCCATCTCATACGCGCCGATGATTGAAACCATCGACGCTGGTTCAGACGGCACGCAGCCTTACGCGCCATAAGGCGCGGCGGCCAGTCGGCCTTGCCGGACGACAAGTGTAGGATTTCATGTGTCGTCCGGTATTCGCTGATCCCGCGCGGATGCCACGGGCAGAGCCCCCATTCGCCGAACGAATGGGGGCCCGCCCGGCCGAGTTCGCGCAACCGGGGGGAGGCTTCCGACGGCGCCGCCTGCCGTCGGCCCGGGCGCTGAACTGCGGTCAGTCCTGCATAGGTTTCAGGGGAGTGGCACCTGGGTGCCGTCTCTCTCCTCAATATGCAGACTAACCCAGCGACCGTGCCAGGCGGGGGTTTCATTTGGGAGGGTTCTAATCCGAAAGATCCGGGCTGGCCGGCATGCGGTCCACCGGCGCGTCGATATCCAGGCCGCAGACGTCGTAGCCGCGCTTGAAGTCGACGATGTGCTTGGTCATCCAGGTCTGCACCGTCTCCACGTCGCGGGCGCGCAGGGCGTCGACGATGCGGGTGTGGGCCTCCACCAGGCGGCGGCCGGCGATGGCACCGGTTTCGTCCTTCTCGAACAGTACGTGGACGGCCGGGTAGAACAGCAGCGAGATGGGCTCGCGCGCCAGCAGCAGCGCCTTGTTCTCCGTCGCCTCGGCCACCAGGGCGTGAAACTGCACGTCCAGCGCGGTGATGGAATTGCCGGCGTTCAGCGCCTCTTCCATGGCATCGCGGTTGCGCTCCAGGGAGCTGAGCTTTTCCGGCGTCATCTTCTCGCAGGCGTCCACGGCGGCCTGCGGCTCCAGCACCATGCAGACCTCCCACAGTTCGCGGAAGGTGACGCGCTGCATCACCATGGCGCGGGAAACGCGCGGCGCCAGTTCGGTGTAGTGGGGCAGCGAGACGTGAAGCCGGCGGCCCGCCTCGCGCCGCACCAGGCCCGACTGCTCCAGCAGACGGATGCCCTCGCGCACCGTCGAGCGGTTGACGCCGAACTGCTCTGCCAGGGCGGTTTCGGTGGGAAGCTGGTCGCCCGGGTTCAGGCGCCCGGCCATGATTTCCGTTTCAATGGCCTCGTACACGACCTTGTAGGCCGGGGGGACGTCCAGGCGGGCGAAAGTCTGGGTCATGCCGCGCGCCTCCGATGGAGGGCGGGGCCGCCGCAAGCGGTCATGGGCGATGTCTCCTCAAGGTTCGCCGGGGGCGTGCATGGCGGTCCCTCGACAGCCCCAGGCCGTCGCAGAATAAGGCCTGAGGGGGTCCCGCATCAAGCACGCCCGCGGGGGGCCATTTCAAC
Source organism: Caenispirillum salinarum (assembly GCF_044803115.1). GTDB lineage: Bacteria > Pseudomonadota > Alphaproteobacteria > Rhodospirillales > Rhodospirillaceae > Caenispirillum > Caenispirillum salinarum_A. The sequence continues at coordinate 949,204 of NZ_CP085224.1, forward strand.
GCTGCCCTCTACCCGCACGTTGATCGCCCGAGATCGATGACAACCCAAGCCCGAGGACAGCATGACCGACGACGCCCTGACGATCCCGCTGGACCAACTCGGCCGTGACGACGGCGACCGCGTGGGCGGCAAGAACGCATCGCTGGGCGAGATGATCGGCGCCCTGCACGCCCACGGCATCCGCGTGCCCGGCGGCTTCGCCACCACGGCCAATGCCTACCGCACCTTCATTGCCGAGAACACCTTGCGCGACGGCATCACCGAAGCGCTCGCCGGCCTGAAGAACGACGGCTCCAACCTCGCCGCCATCGGCAAGAAGGTGCGCGGCATGATCGAAAAGGCGGAGCTTCCCGCCGCGCTGGCGACCCAGGTGCGCGAGGGGTACTCCCGCCTGAAGTCCGAGACCGGCGAGGACCTGCCGCGCGTCGCCGTGCGGTCGTCGGCCACGGCGGAGGACCTGCCGTCCGCCAGCTTCGCCGGGCAGTTGGAGAGCTTCCTGAACGTCCAGGGCGAGGACGCGCTGTTGAAGGCGGTGAAGGACTGCTTTGCCAGCCTGTTCACCGATCGCGCCATCAGCTACCGCGAGCGCCACGGCTTCGACCACATGCAGGTGGCCGTCTCCGTCGGCGTGCAGCGCATGGTGCGGTCCGACATCGCGGGGTCGGGTGTCATGTTCTCGCTGGATACGGAAAGCGGCTTTCCGGGCGTCGTGCTCATCAACGCCGCCCACGGGCTGGGCGAGACGGTGGTGCAGGGGCAGGTGGAGCCCGACGAGTACCACGTCTTCAAGAAGCTGCTGGACGAGGAGGGCGTGAAGCCCATCGTCTGGCGCAAAAAGGGCCGCAAGGGCGTGAAGATGGTCTTCGACAAGCCGACCAAGACGGTCGACACCAAGCCCGAGGAACAGCGCCGCTGGGTGCTGACCGAGGACGAGGTGATGCAACTCGCGCGCTGGGCGGTGGAGATCGAGAACCACTACGACACGCCCATGGACATGGAATGGGCGAAGGACGGCGAGAGCGGCGAGCTGTACATCGTCCAGGCCCGGCCGGAAACCGTCCACAGCCGCCGCTCCGCCGAGCCCTTGCGCACCTATGCCATGAAGGAGACCGACGCCAAGGTGCTCGCGACCGGCACCGCCATCGGCGCCGCCATCGCCGCCGGCAAGGTCAAGCGGCTGAAAAGCCCCGACGAGCGCGACAAGCTGGAGGAGGGCGACGTGCTGGTCACCGGCATGACGGACCCCGACTGGGTGCCGATCATGAAGAAGGCCAGCGCCATCGTCACCGACCGGGGCGGGCGCACCAGCCACGCCGCCATCGTCAGTCGCGAACTGGGGCTGACCGCCATCGTCGGCGCCGACGACGCGACGGAACGGCTCAAGGACGGGCAGGAGGTCACGGTCTCCTGCGCCGAGGGCGACCAGGGCAAGGTCTACGAGGGCATCCGCGAGTTCGAGGCCACCGAGGTCGACCCCGAGACCATCCCCAAGACCCGCACGCAGGTCATGGTGAACCTCGCCAACCCCACCAGCGCCTATACGTGGTGGAAGCTGCCGGCGGACGGCGTCGGGTTGGCGCGCATGGAGTTCATCATCAACAACATGATCGGCATCCATCCCATGGCGCTGTGCCATTTCGACCAGGTGGAGGACAAGGAGGCCAAGCAGAAGATCACCGAGCTGACGGCCGACTACGACGATCGCACGGAATACTTCGTCGACCGGCTGTCGCTGGGTGTGGCGCGCATCGCGGCGGCCTTCTATCCCAACCCCGTCATCCTGCGCATGAGCGACTTCAAGACCAACGAATACGCCGACCTCATCGGCGGCGCCCAGTTCGAGCAGGACGAGGCCAACCCCATGCTCGGCTGGCGCGGGGCGAGCCGCTACTACGACGACCGCTACCGCGAGGGCTTCGCGCTGGAGTGCAGGGCGGTGACGCGCGCGCGGGAGGAGATGGGGCTGACCAACATCAAGGTCATGATCCCCTTCTGCCGCACCCCCGACGAGGCCGACCGGGTGCTGGAGGAATTGGCCGCCCACAACCTGATCCGCGGCCGCAAGGGCCTGGAGGTCTACGTGATGGCGGAAATCCCGTCCAACGTCATCCTGGCCGACCAGTTCGCCAGCCGCGTCGACGGCTTCTCCATCGGGTCCAACGACCTGACGCAGCTTGTGCTGGGCCTGGACCGCGACAACGACCGCCTGGGTCATCTGTTCCGGGCGGAGGACCCGGCGGTGGCGCGCTTCATCGGGCAGTTGATCCACGCCGGCCGCGACGCCGGCGTGAAGGTGGGCATCTGCGGCCAGGCGCCCAGCGACCACCCGGAGTTCGCACAGTTCCTGGTGGAACAGGGCATCACGTCCATTTCGGTGACGCCCGACAGCTTCCTGGACGTGAAGTGCAACATCGCGGAGATGGAGGCGCGGAACGGCGGGGGGTGAACCCCACCCAATAAAAACGCCGCCGCCCCGGATGCACCGGAGCGGCGGTGTTTTTCGTCGGCGGCCGAGGCGCAGCGCCCTCAGAGGTCGGCGAACTTCACCTCGACCACTTCGTAGGAGCGCGAGCCGCCCGGCGCGGTCACTTCCACGCTGTCGCCCTCGGTCTTGCCCACGAGAGCCTTGGCGATGGGCGACTGAATGGAGATGCGGCCGTTCTTCAGGTCGGCCTCGTAGGGGCCGACGATGTGGTAGGTCACTTCCTCGTCCGTGTCCTCGTCGGCCAGCGTCACCAGGGCGCCGAAGCGGATGGTTTCCCCGGACATCTTGGACACGTCGATGACGTCGGCGCGGCCGATCACGTCCTCGAGTTCCGAAATGCGGCCCTCGATGAAGCTCTGGCGCTCGCGCGCGGCGTGGTACTCGGCGTTCTCGGACAGGTCACCGTGCTCGCGCGCCTCGGCGATGGCCTTGATGACCCCGGGACGGTCCACCGAACGCAACTGCTTCAACTCCTGCTCAAGAAGGGTCAGGCCCTTCCGAGTCATGGGAACCTTCTCCATTCGAGAACCCCTGGAAAAATGCAAAAAAACAAAAAAGCGACGGGGCGCGGCAAGGACCCGCCCCGTCACGATGGCTACCCAAAATAGGACTGAAGCGATGCCACATCAAGCGCCCCGCGCTTCACGGCCTCGATCGCGTCCACCGCGGCTTGCGCGCCGGGGATGGTGGTGTAGTGCGCGATGTTGCGCGTGAGCGCCGTCTGGCGGATGTCGAAACTGTCCTTCAGCGCCTGTGCGCCCTCGGTGGTGTTGACCACCACATGCACGTCACCCGACACCATGCGGTCGACGCAGTGCGGCCGGCCCTCGGTCTTCTTGTTGACCTTTTCCACCTGCACGCCGTTCTCGGCCAGGAAGGCCGCCGTGCCGCTGGTGGCCATCAGGGTGAAGCCCAGGTCGACGAACTTGCGCGCCACCTCCAGCGCGGCCGGCTTGTCGCCGTCGCGCACCGACAGGAACACCGTGCCCTGAAGCGGCAGGCGGACGCCGGCGCCGATCTGCGACTTGGCGAAGGCGCGCTTGAAGTCGGTGTCGATGCCCATGACCTCGCCGGTCGACTTCATCTCGGGGCCGAGCACGATGTCGACGCCGGGGAAGCGGGCGAACGGGAACACGGCCTCCTTCACGGCGACATGCTTCGGACGCGCCATTTCCGGCAGGTCGAAGTCGTCCAGGCGTTCGCCCGCCATGACGCGCGCGGCGATTTTCGCGATCGGGCGCCCGGTGGCCTTGGCGACGAAGGGCACCGTACGGCTGGCGCGCGGGTTGACCTCCAGGATGAAGACGGTGCCGTTCTGCACGGCGAACTGCACGTTCATCAGGCCGACGACGCTAAGGCCCTCGGCCAGCTTCTGGGTCTGGACCTTCAGTTCCTCCACCGCCTCGTCGGACAGCGAGTACGGCGGCAGCGAGCACGCGGAGTCGCCCGAGTGCACGCCGGCTTCCTCGATGTGCTGCATGACGCCGGCCACATAGACGCGGGTGCCGTCGCAGATGGCGTCCACGTCCACCTCGATGGCGCCGGCCAGGTAGTGGTCGAGCAGCACCGGGTCCTTGCCCGAGACCACCACGGCCTCGTGCATGTAGCGGTTCAGGTCCGCCTCGTCATAGACGATGCGCATGGCCCGCCCGCCCAGCACGAAGGACGGGCGCACGACCACCGGGTAGCCCACGTCCTTGGCGACGGCGCGGGCTTCCTCGACGCTGCGGGCCAGGCCGTTGGGCGGCTGCTTCAGGCCCAGCTTGTGGAGAAGCTGCTGGAAGCGCTCGCGGTCCTCGGCCAGGTCGATGGCGTCCGGGCTGGTGCCCAGGATGGGAATGCCGGCATCCTCCAGCGCATGCGCCAGCTTCAGCGGGGTCTGGCCGCCGAACTGGACGATGACGCCGTGAACGCTGCCCACGGACTGCTCGACGCGGATCAGCTCGATCACGTCCTCGGCCGTCAGCGGCTCGAAGTACAGGCGGTCGGAGGTGTCGTAGTCGGTGGAGACGGTCTCGGGGTTGCAGTTGACCATGATCGTCTCATACCCCGCGTCGTCCAGCGCGTAGGCGGCATGGACGCAGCAGTAGTCGAACTCGATGCCCTGGCCGATGCGGTTGGGACCGCCTCCCAGGATGACCACCTTCTTCCGGTCGGTGGGCTTGCTCTCGCATTCGGGCTTCTGCAGGCCGTCGCCCTCGTAGCACGAGTACATGTAGGGCGTGTCGGAAGGGAACTCGCCGGCGCAGGTGTCGATGCGCTTGTAGACCGGGCGCACGTCCAGCGTTTCGCGGCGTTCGCGCACGGCCGTCGCGGTGGTGTCGGCCAGTTCCGCCAGGCGCTCGTCGGAGAAGCCGAGCTTCTTCAGGCGCAGCAGGCCGGCCGCGTTGTCGGGCAGCCCGTCCTTGCGCACCTCGGTCTCGGCGTCGACGATCGTTTTGATCTGCGCCAGGAACCAGGGGTCGTAATGGGTGACGGCCTGGATTTCGCTCGGCGTGAAGCCGTGGCGCATGGCCTGGGCGATGGTCAGGATGCGATCCGGGCGCGGCTGGGCGAGGGCTGCGCGGATGGAGTCGCGGTTCGCCCCGTCCTCGGCGCCCTCGATCACGATCTCGTTCAGGCCCGTCAGGCCGGTTTCCAGCGAGCGCAGGCCCTTCTGGAGGCTTTCGGCGAAGGTGCGGCCGACGCTCATGGCCTCGCCGACGGACTTCATGGAGGTGGTCAGCAGCGCCTCGGCGTCGGGGAACTTCTCGAAGGTGAAGCGCGGGATCTTGGTGACCACGTAGTCGATGGTCGGCTCGAAGCTGGCGGGCGTGCAGCCGGTGATGTCGTTGGTCAGCTCATCGAGCGTGTAGCCGACGGCCAGCTTGGCGGCGACCTTGGCGATGGGGAAGCCGGTGGCCTTGGAGGCCAGCGCCGACGAGCGCGAGACGCGCGGGTTCATCTCGATGACGACCATGCGGCCGTCTTCCGGGTTGACCGCGAACTGGACGTTGGAGCCGCCGGTGTCGACGCCGATCTCGCGCAGCACCGCGAGGCTCGCGTCGCGCATGATCTGGTATTCCTTGTCGGTCAGCGTCAGCGCCGGGGCCACGGTGACGGAGTCGCCCGTGTGCACGCCCATGGGGTCGATGTTCTCGATGGAGCAGATGATGATGCAGTTGTCCGCCTTGTCGCGGACGACCTCCATCTCGTACTCCTTCCAGCCCAGCACGCTTTCCTCGACCAGCACTTCGGTGGTCGGGCTGGCGGCCAGGCCGTTGGCGACGATCTTTTCGTATTCGTCCTTGTTGTAGGCGATGCCGCCGCCCTGGCCGCCCAGCGTGAAGGACGGGCGGATGATCGCCGGCAGGCCGACGAACTCCAGCGCGTTGGCCGCTTCCGACATGGTGTTGACGACGATGGACTTGGGGCTTTCCAGGCCGATCTTGTCCATGGCCTCGCGGAACAGCTGGCGGTCCTCCGCCTTTTCGATGACGTCGCGGCGGGCGGCGATCATCTCCACGCCGAACTTCTCCAGCGTGCCGTCCTCGGACAGCTTCATGGCGGTGTTCAGCGCCGTCTGGCCGCCCATGGTGGGCAGAAGGGCGTCCGGGCGCTCCTTCTCGATGATCTTGGCGACCATCTCGGGCGTGATCGGCTCCACATACGTGGCGTCCGCCATGTTGGGATCGGTCATGATGGTGGCGGGGTTGGAGTTCACCAGGATGACCCGGTAGCCCTCTTCCCGCAGCGCCTTGCAGGCCTGGGCGCCGGAGTAGTCGAACTCGCAGGCCTGGCCGATGACGATGGGACCGGCGCCGATGATGAGGATGGACTGGATGTCTGTGCGTTTGGGCATGGCGTCGGGCTCTCACTCTCCGGGGACGGCGGCGCGCCGGGCGGCGCTGCGGCGCGTGAACGTGGATGCGGTCTTTGTTTGTGCGGCGGGGCGGCGCGTTGTGCAAGGCGCCGCCCCGTCGGGATCATGCTATGCGGGCGGGCCTCAGCCCTTGGCTTCGTCCATCAGGTCGGTGAAGCGCTTGAAGAGGTAGTGGCTGTCCTGCGGGCCCGGGCTGGCCTCGGGGTGGTACTGCACCGAGAAGATCGGCTTGCCCTCTACCGCAATGCCCTCCACCGAGTTGTCGAACAGCGAGACGTGGGTTTCCACCACGCCGGCGGGCAGGGTGGCGCGGTCGACGCCGAAGCCGTGGTTCTGGCTGGTGATCTCCACCTTGCCGGTCTTCAGGTCCTTGACCGGCTGGTTCGATCCGCGGTGGCCCTTGTCCATCTTGTAGGTCTTGGCACCCAGCGCCAGCGACAGAAGCTGGTGGCCCAGGCAGATGCCGAACAGCGGCTTGCCGGTCTTGACGATCTCCTGCAGCACCGGCACGGCGTATTCGCCGGTCGCGGCCGGATCGCCAGGGCCGTTGGACAGGAAGACGCCGTCAGGGTTGTGGCGCAGAATGTCCTCGGCCGTGGCGGTGGCGGGGACCACGGTCACCTCGCAGCCCTGGTCGGCCAGGCTGCGCAGGATGTTCTTCTTGGCGCCGTAGTCGACGGCGACCACCTTGTACTTCGGCTCGGTCAGGGTGCCGTAGCCGTCCTTCAGGCTCCAGCGCGTCTGCGACCACTGGTAGGTCTGGGCGCAGGTGACGTCCTTGGCGAGGTCCATGCCCTCAAGCCCCGGCCACGCCTTGGCCATGGCGACCAGCGCCGGGATGTCGAACACGCCGTCCGGGTGGTGGGCGATGACGCCGTTGGGTGCGCCATGGTCGCGGATGCGTCGCGTGACGGCGCGCGTGTCAATGCCGGTCACGCCGATCAGGTTCATGGAGCGCAGCCAGTCCGACAGGTGCTGCGCGGCGCGCCAGTTGCTGGGCTCGGTGATGTCGGCGCGCAGGATGCAGCCGCGTGCGGCCGGCGTCGTCGCCTCCATGTCTTCCGGATTGGCGCCGACGTTGCCCACGTGCGGGAAGGTGAAGGTGATGATCTGGCCGGCGAAGGAGGCGTCGGTCATCGTCTCCTGATAACCGGTGAGGCCGGTGCTGAACACGACCTCGCCCACCTGGTCGCCGGTGGCGCCGACTCCGCGGCCCCAGAAGACGGTGCCGTCTGCAAGGACGACCGCGGCGGTCGCGCCGGCGGGCTGCGGGGCGGAGGAGGCGGTGGTGTCTGACATGGATGCGTCCCAACTTGCGTGTCGCTGGCGCCCGCGCAGCCGAAAGGCGCTCTCTTCCGTCTATCCAGGCGCGACCCTTTGGGGCCGGCAACAGGCGTGTGGCTGCGGAAGAGGGCGCGAATTCGCGGCTGCGGGCAAATTGGCGGCTTTGTAAGGGTTCGCCGCCGCCCTGTCAAGAAAGCGGTTTAAGTCTTTATTTTCAACGACTTAGCATGTCTTGCCGGGGGCGGCCCGTTGGTGTAATGTCGGTCACTTCCCCGAAAGCTTCAAGAGGCCCTTGCCCAATGTTGCGCTCTGACCTGCAGGACGCGTTGAAGGAAGCCATGCGCGCCAAGGATTCCAGCGGCGTGGCGACCATCCGCCTGATCATGGCCGCGCTGAAGGATCGCGACATCGCCGCCCGTTCGAAGGGCCAGATGGACGGCATCTCCGACGACGAAATCCTTCAGATGCTGCAAAGCATGATCAAGCAGCGCCGCGAAAGCATTCAGATGTATGAACAGGGCGGGCGCCTGGAACTGGCCGAGCGCGAAAAGGCCGAGATCGAGTGGATCGCCAAGTTCCTGCCCAGGCAGATGACCGAGGACGAGGCCGCCGCCGCCGTCGACTCCGCCATCGCCGACCTGGACGCCTCCGGCCTCAAGGACATGGGCCGCGTCATGGCCGCCCTGCGCGAGCGCCACGCCGGCCAGATGGACTTCGGCAAGGCGTCGGGCATCGTCAAGCAGAAGCTCCAGGCCGCCGGCTGACCGGCGCCGCATCCGCCGTCCTTTCCGTTAACCGGCTGGTGAGGCGGGCGCGCTAGCCCTATATGCGCTGACCCGCTTCCCCCATGCCGTTTTCGCGCGGCCCCCTGTCCTCGGGGTCGCCGTGGTGTCGAAAGGCCGCCCGTTCCATGGCTCTGCCGCCCCGTTTCCTAGAAGAGCTGCGCAGCCGCACCAGCATCGTCGATGTGGTGGGGCGCAAGGTGAAGCTCATCAAGGCCGGGCGCGGCGAGTACAAGGGCCTGTGCCCTTTTCACGGCGAGAAGACGCCCAGCTTCACGGTCAGCGAGGACAAGGGCTTCTACCACTGCTTCGGGTGTCAGGCGAACGGCGACGTGCTCGATTTCGAGATGCAGTCGCGCGGCCTGTCCTTCATGGAGGCCGTTGAGGCTCTTGCCGCCGAGGCGGGGATGGAGGTGCCCAAGGCCTCCCCGCGCGAGGTGGAAAAAGCCAAGCGCCAGGCCACCCTGCAAGAGGTGGTGGAGGCCGCCTGCCGCTTTTTTCAGGAGGCGCTGAAACGGCCCGAAGGCGCGGCGGCGCTCGACTACCTGCGCGGCCGCGGCCTGTCGGACGAGACCATCCGCCGCTTCCGCCTGGGCTATGCCCCGCCGCCGGGCGCCCTGACGCGCCACCTGGCCGGGCAGGGCATCCAGGAGCGCCAGATGGTCGAGGCGGGGCTGCTCAAGCGCCGCGACGACGGCCGCGTGGTCGACTACTTCCGCGACCGGGTGATGTTCCCCATCACCGACCGGCGCGGCCGGGTCATCGCCTTCGGCGGCCGCGTCATGGGCGACGGCCAGCCGAAATACCTCAACAGCCCCGATTCGGACGTCTTCCACAAGGGAAGCGTACTTTATAATCTTGCGCTCGCGCGCGAGGCGGCGCGGGACACGGCGCGGGTGGTCGTCGCCGAGGGCTACATGGACGTCATCGCCATGGCCCAGTTCGGCCTGCACGAGGCGGTGGCGCCGCTGGGCACGGCGATCACCGAGCACCAGGTCCAGGAATTGTGGCGCCTGTGCCCCGAGCCGGTGCTGTGCCTGGACGGCGACGCCGCCGGCATCCGTGCCGCCCGCAAGGCCGCCGAGCGCGCGCTGCCCATGCTCAAGCCGGGATACTCCCTGCGCTTTGCCCTGGTCACCGGCGCCAAGGACCCCGACGAGCTGCTCAAGGCCGAGGGGCGCGAGGGCCTGGACAAGGTGCTGGACGCCGCCGCGCCGCTGTCGGACATCCTGTGGCGCAACGCGCTGGCCGAGCACCAGGTGGATACGCCGGAGCGCCGCGCGGCCCTTGAGGCCAACCTGATGACCATGGCCGAGACCATCCAGGACGGCACCGTCCAGATGGCCTACAAGCGCGAGTTCCGCGACCGCCTGTTCCAGTTCTTCCGCGAGCGCCGCTTCCAGGGCCGTTCCCAGGGCGGCGGCGGGCGGGCGGCCGGGGGGCGGCGCAACGGCAAGGGCCGCTGGGACGCCCCCGAAATGGTGGCGCCCGCGCCGCTGACTCCCCCGCCCTCGGCGGCGGTGCGGCGGCAGCGGATCCTTGTGGCGGCGGCGGTGACGCATCCCGAGTTGTTCGACCACATCGGCGAGCGGCTGGGGTCCGTGCAGTGCGACGAGGCGGCCGTGGAGCGTCTGCGCCAACGGCTTCTTCTGCTGCTTTCGACCGAGTCGGGGCTTGACTTCGACGGCGTGTCACGCCACTTACGGCGGGATGGACTGGAAGAGACCCTGAACTTTCTCCTGAGTTCCAACGTGTACGCCCACGCTTCGTTTGCACGACCCGACGCGCCGACCGAGAGGGCCATGAGTGGATGGGACCACACGTTCGAACAGGGACAGCAGCAGGATTTCAGGGCGGACGTCATGCGCGCCGGCGCGGCCTATGCGGGCCAGACCGATGATCAGGCTGCGTCCGAACAGGCGCTGTCACGGCTGAAGGCTTTGTTTTTCCAGGACATGCGGCGGATCAGCGAGGATCCGCTCGACGATTGATGCGGGGCGGCTCATGCCCCGCCGCGTGAGGTGGCGCTCGGGTCGGCGAAGACCTTATTACCCCGGTGCCGATGGGACAGAAGAGCGGACCGTCTGACGACGTGTGCGGTTCGCGGACCGGTTCGTTAAGGAGCGGATACGAATGGCGACAAAGACGGCGAACGCGGCAGAAAACTCCGAATCGACCGAAGAGAATACCGATGGTCCGCTGCTGGACACCATAAACGCCGCCGTCAAAAAGCTGGTCGCGAAGGGCAAGGAGCGCGGCTTCGTCACCTATGACGAGCTGAACGCCGCCCTGCCGTCCGACGACGTGTCCTCCGAGCAGATCGAGGACACGATGTCCATGCTCTCGGAAATGGGCGTGAACGTCATCGAGGGCGAGGACGACGTCGAGACCAGCAGCACCTCGGGCGGTGAGGAGGAGGACAGCAAGTCCGGCAACGTCAGCGAGGAAGACATCGGCCGCACCGACGATCCCGTGCGCATGTACCTGCGCGAGATGGGCTCGGTGGAGTTGCTGTCGCGCGAGGGCGAAATCGCCATCGCCAAGCGCATCGAGGCCGGCCGCGAGATGATGATCGGCGGCATCTGCGAGAGCCCGCTGACCATCCGCGCCCTGCTCGAGTGGCATGACGCCCTGCTCGAGGGCAAGATGCTGCTGCGCGACATCATCGACCTGGAAACCACCTACGGCAGCGGCCCCGGCGGCGAAGATCTGGACGAGGTGGAGGCCGAGGACGAGGAAGAAGAGGCCGAGGTCGCCGAGGCCCCCGCACCCGCCGCCAAGGGCGACGGCAAGGGCGGTGCCCAGGTCATCGCCCACCCCGCCAAGGAAAGCCAGGAGGCCAAGAAGGCCGACGGTGCCGATGAAGAGGGCGAGGCCAAGGAAGGCGCTGCCGAGGGCGAGGACGAGGACGACAGCGAGGCCGACACCTCCGTCTCGCTGGCCGTCATGGAAGCCCAGCTCATGCCCAAGGTCGTCGAGACCTTCGAGCAGATCGCGGCGACCTACGGCAAGCTGAAGAAGCTTCAGGACCAGCGCCTGGCCGCGCTCGGCAAGGGCGATACGGTTTCAGCCGCGCAGGAAAAGAAGTACGAGAAGACCCGCGCCGAACTCGTCGACCTGATGGAAGACGTGCACCTCAACAGCAACCGCATCGAGGGGCTGGTGGAGCGTCTGAACGACCTCAACCGCCGCATCATGGGGCTGGAGGGCAAGCTGCTGCGCCTGGCCGTCAGCAGCAAGGTCAAGCGCGAGGAATTCCTGCAGTCCTACTTCGGCTACGAGTTGGACCCCAACTGGCTGGAGACCGTGGCGCAGCGCCCCGGGAAGGGCTGGAAGGACTTTGCCGTCAAGCATGAGGCGGAAGTCAACCGCATCCGCGGCGAGATCGCCCTGGTCGCCGAAGAGGCCGGCCAGCCGATCTCGGAATTCCGCCGCATCGTCCAGACCGTGCAGAAGGGCGAGCGCGAGGCGACCCGCGCCAAGAAGGAGATGATCGAGGCCAACCTGCGTCTCGTGATCTCCATTGCCAAGAAGTACACGAACCGCGGCCTGCAGTTCCTGGACCTCATCCAGGAAGGCAACATCGGCCTGATGAAGGCCGTGGACAAGTTCGAGTACCGGCGCGGCTACAAGTTCTCGACCTATGCCACGTGGTGGATCCGGCAGGCCATCACGCGCTCGATCGCCGACCAGGCGCGGACCATCCGCATCCCGGTCCACATGATCGAAACCATCAACAAGCTGGTCCGCACCAGCCGCCAGATGCTCCACGAGATCGGCCGCGAGCCGACCCCGGAGGAACTGGCCGAAAAGCTTCAGATGCCGCTGGAGAAGGTGCGCAAGGTCCTGAAGATCGCCAAGGAACCCATCTCCCTCGAAACGCCCATCGGCGACGAGGAGGACAGCCACCTGGGCGACTTCATCGAGGACAAGAACGCCGTGCAGCCGCTGGATGCCGCCATCCAGGGCAACCTGCGCGAGACCTGCACGCGAATCCTGGCCACCCTTACCCCGCGCGAGGAACGGGTTCTGCGCATGCGCTTCGGCATCGGCATGAACACGGACCATACGCTGGAAGAGGTCGGCCAGCAGTTCAACGTCACCCGCGAGCGCATCCGCCAGATCGAGGCGAAGGCGCTGCGCAAGCTCAAGCACCCCAGTCGCTCGCGCAAGCTGCGCAGCTTCCTGGACAGCTGAGGCCGGGCGCGATTCGGAAACAGGGCGGTGCTCTTCGGGGCGCCGCCCTTTTTCGTGGGTGGGCGGCCGGCGGTGGTGCCGCGAGGGCCGCAAGGGCACGAAGCCGATGTTCCGGCGGTTGTATTATCGCTTCATTGATCGGCGATTGTGTGGGGGAACCACCAAGACACCAAGGCACCAAGGCAGCGCGCGAAGGCGCGCTCTCCTTCATTCCTGGCGGCCGTTTCGCCCGGTCTGTGAAGTGGTGATGATCATGGGATGGAGGGAGCGCGAGGGAGGCCGCGCCTCCTTCGCATTTCCATTCCGGCGCAGCCGGAAAAGCGCCTTCGTGCCTTTGTGGCGCTCCCCGCACCACCGCCGGGCTCTTATCCGCGTCGATGAATGAATTCATCGGCGCTGCGTTCATACGGCACGCAGCCTTACGCGCCATGCCGCGCGGTGGCCGGTCGGCCTCGCCGGACGACGAACGTACGGTTTCAGGTGTCGTCCGGTATCACGGGTTGATCCCGTCTTCCTCGGCCCATCGCCGCAGGCCGCCGGCGTCGACGAAGCCGGTCGTGCCGTCGCTGGTCAGCACGCGCGCCCAGTCGCCGTCGGGGGAGAGTTCCTTGACGACCACGGTGGTTCCTTCCGCCAGCGAGGCGGCCACGCGGTAGGCGGCGCCGGGCCCTGTGCGGACGGTGAGGC